>JALOAB010000068.1 GCA_023229045.1 Fidelibacterota bacterium | reverse complement strand
GCCTCGTGTTCGCCGGTGGAAGCGCCGGACGGTACGGCGGCGGTGCCGTAATAACCGCTTTCGGTCAAAACTTCAACTTCGATCGTCGGATTGCCGCGCGAATCCAGAATTTCACGGGCATTTACTTCAATAATTGTGCTCATTAATTACTCCTCGTGTAATATTTAAGTTTTGGTTAAAAACACATAAAGTACGCTGGCAATTTAATCAGCACCCGGAAATTTGTCAATAAAAGCTCTACCTCCAATTAAAGAAAATTAAAAAACCGCAGAAATACTCAAACCGCAAGTGGTTACTATTCATATTTAAATCCGGGATTTGTCGACAATCAAATGGTCAGTTTAATGAATTAGGTTTGATTTAGCCGGCAGTTGAATTTAAATTCGGGCAGACTTGGTTGCGAAGTAAAATGTCCATTACAGCAAGTATTAAACAGGATTTTCCGGGTGATCAGTGGGATAAGTTTGTCGTCGAAAGCGTCAATGGCACTCTTTTTCACACGCGTAAATTTTTATCATATCATCCGGCGGAGCGCTTCCAGGACGAGTCGCTGGTTTTTTGGCGCGAGGCGGAGATGTTTGCCTTACTGCCGGCGGTGCGCGGAATCTGGAACGGACGCGATACGCTCTGGTCGCACCGCGGTGCGAGTTACGGTGGGTTTGTTTACCGTGAAGGATTGGGTATTAATAATGCCTACGAGCTGGTTGAAAAACTCGTTGAGCATGCCCGCCAACAAAAAATCCAGCGCATTGTTTTAACCTTGCCGCCGATCATTTATAACCGGCGACTTTCGAATTACATTGATTTTGCCCTGATCAAGCATGGTTTTCAATATTTAAAGCGCGAAGTCTCGAGCATTGTTTCGCTGGAAGACAATATCGACCTGAATGTCGCCAAATTCAAGCAAACCAACCGGACAGCCTTCCGGCGGGCGCATAAATTGGGCGTCGTAGTCCGCGAATCGCAGGATTACGCCACATTTTACGAAATTCTGAAAAAGAATCTGAAAATCCGGCACGGTGTCCAGCCAACGCACACGCTGAAGGAATTGCTGAGACTGAAAGAATTATTCCCCGAAAATATTTTTCTTTTCGGAGCCTTCGTCGATGAAGAAATGGTTGCCGGCGTGGTGATGTTCGATTGCAATCCGCAGGTCTCGTTGGCGTTTTATATCAGTCACAACGAAGAGCGGCAGGAATATCGCGGGGTCAACATTCTGTTCTACGAGATTATCCAGAGATGTATTGTGAAAGGATTTAAGTTTCTCGATTTCGGAATTTTCACCGTTGACATGGAGCCGAACTTTGGTCTGGCGCGCTTCAAGGAGGGCTTCGGTTCGAGCGGCATTTTGAGGGATACGCTATATCTTGATCTGTAGAACAGCCTTTCCAGGCTGTTTGTTCAACAACAAGTAAAATGAAGGTAAGTGGACAGACAAGAATGACTGTTAAACGTATCGTAAATTAATTGATAGACAAGAATTACAATAAAACGTATAGTAAATTAAATGGCAGACAAGAATGTCTGTCCTACTTATGCCGTTGTTTATTAAGAAAAGTTCGTATATTTGGACGTTTATCGATAGTCAATTTGTATGACCTCAAGCATTCGTAGTCTCACAAAACAAACTTTGATTTACGGCGTCGGCACCATTTTAGCCCGGTTCGTGACTTTTTTGCTATTACCGTTATATACAAATATCCTGCCGACGGCGGATTACGGGCTGGCGGCTTTAGTATTTGCATTTATCGGTTTCCTGATAATCATTTTTAATTATGGTCTGGACTCAGCCGTAATGCGGTTCTATGGCGAGAATGCCGATCGTGAGCGAAAGACCAGAATGTTATCAACCGCGATCTGGGTAACGCTGGCGTCCAGCTTAGTGCTGGGGGCGATTATTTACAGCCTTGACAATTATCTGGGGCGCGTCTTGTTAAATGATCCTGCCCACGCGCGCCTGATCCGTTTAAGCGCCGGGATTCTTTTTTTCGACGCCATCTGCCACGTGCCTTTTGCCCTGCTCAGGCTGGAAAATAAACCAATCCAGTTCATCGGTATCCGTATTATTAATGTAATAGTGGTATTCATTCTAAACTTCTACTTGGTGGGCGGGCTTAAGCGCGGCGTGGATGGCATTTTCGAAAGTAATTTAATAACCTCGGCTTTGACCGCCCTCATTCTCTATGTATTGATAATAAACAAGGTTCGATTGAAATTTTCCGGAGCCATCGCCAAAGATCTGGCGCTATTCGGTCTGCCATTTATCCCAGCCGGGCTGGCGTCGGTTTGCATGGAGATGTTCAACCGCTATATTATCGAGCACCTCATAGGTCTGGAAGCGGTCGGGATTTTTAGCGCCGGATTTAAATTGGGCATTTTCATGCTCTTGCTGACCACGGCTTTTTATTATGCCTGGCAACCATTTTTTATGAAGGCCGGACCGCAGGAATCCTCGCGTCCGCTATTTGCGCGGATTTTCACCTACTTTGTACTGGTTGAACTGACATTCTGGTTGGTGCTGACTGCCCTGATGCCGGAAATAGTACGCTTCCACATCGGTAAGATTTACCTGATTGGCAAGGAGTATCAATCTTGTGAGCCAATGGTGCCGATTATTCTGCTGGGTTATGTTTTTTTTGGTATCAATCAGGTTTTCTTACCGGGGATTTATTTTGAGAAAAAGACTAGATACCTGGCTTACCTGACTTTTCTGGCGGCCGCCGTCAACGTTGGTGTCAATTTTATCCTGGTGCCCAGCCTGGGCATAGTCGGCTCAGCCTACTCGTCGCTAATTGGATATATTACTCTGGCCGTCGGCGGTTATTTCGTATCCCAGCGTTTGTTCCGGGTGCCGTATGAAATCAAGCGGGTCGGCTCACTCTTTTTATTGACATTAACAGCAGGCATTGCGATTTATTTTGGCAAGCCCGGCCTTACTATCCGCATTCTTACACTATTAATTTATCCTGTTGTTCTCATCCTGATGGGCTTTTTACGTAAAGATGAAATCGCTACCCTGAAAGATTTTTTACCTTTTAAACATAAGGAAGAATGAGCAAGGTCGTTCATATTGCTCTCGGACACAGTCCGACTGATGACCGTATCTTCTATAAAGAAGCACGCTCTCTGGCGAAAAGGGGCTATCGAGTAACTATCGTAGCGCCGGATCGAGAAGAGGTCAATGAGAAAGATGGCGTGCGATTTGCGCTGTTCAAAGAAAAAGGTTATTGGCACAATTTGTTAACTGCTTATCGTATTGCGCTTAAGCTAAAAGCTGATATTTATCATTTGCATGAATTTGAGCTTTTACCATTTGGATTGTGGCTGAAGTATAAATATCGACGTAAAGTGATATACGATGCCCACGAGAGTGTTTTTTGGTTTTTCATGGATTTTTCGCGCAGAAATTTCTTTATTCGATTTTTATCCGGTTTTTTTTCGCAAAGTTTGGAGTACCTTTGCATGCGGGCAGCTGATCATATCATTACAGTCACACCCTGGGTGGAGGCGCATCTGCGGCCATTTCACCCTAAGCGTTCTATTGTTTATAACTATCCCATTGTCGATTTTTTCCCTGTAGACCGTAAGGAAACAAAGAAACTCGTTATTCTTTATCATGGTCAAATCGTACCTGGGCGTAACATTGAACTAATGATCAATGCCATGAAAATTGTACGTAAGACGATTTCGGAAGCCCACCTACTATTTGTAGGTAGTGGTACTCAATGGTATCGTTTAACATTAGAGCGAATGATCTCAGAATCAGGTTTGGAAAAGAGTGTCGAAATTCAACCCCCCATTCCCTATGCTGAAATTCCAGCATTGATATCTCAGGTTGTAATTGGTTTTGCGTCTATGCAACTTAATGAATCTTATCAACGTTCTATTCAGGTAAAACCATTTGAATTTATGGCAATGGGAATTCCGGTGTTTGGTGTCAATGTGCCCTCTATCGCTAAATATGTCGTCGAAAGTGGAGCGGGTTTGATAGTTGATCCATTGACGCCGGAAAACCTTGCAGATCGGATTCTTTATCTCCTAAAAAATCCAGATGTACGAAAAATAATGGGGGAACATGGTCGTCAGGCTGTACGGAAAAAATATAATTGGGACAAGACTCTGCCAACCCTTTTAAAAGTCTATCAAGAACTGTCTGAATGTTGAAAATTCTCTACATTTCGCCTGAAAATACCGTTGGTACACTTTCGTACTGGAAGCGCGCTCATGAATCAAGTGGTAATGTCTGCCGCTATGTAACCTGGTACAGAAGTTCAGGCGGTTATCCGGAAGACATTTGTCTGAATTTGCCATTGATCGCATCCAAGCCGTGGTTTATCAAGCCGCGGGTGGCGTTCGTGCGGCATGTTGACGGGCGTGATCCGTACGCCGAATTACCGGGCTATCCTCCGTTATGGAATCCGCCCAACTGGCAGAAAAGGCTCTTCCAAATGCGGGAAGTATTGTGGCGGCCAATCATCGAACAGGCCATCCGTGAATATGAAATAGAGAATTTTGATATTTATCATTTTGAATGGGGAGCCGATTTTTACCGCGATGCGCGTTTTGCCAGGAAAATGAAAGCCAACGGCAATAAGATTATCTGTGCCTACCATGGTCAGGACATGCGCAACCGCGGCGTCATTCCGGAAATGGATAAGATCAGCGATCTGAATGTTACCAGCGAACTAGATCTGACGTTTCGTCATCCGAACCTGAAATATCTCTTCTTGCCTTATGATGTATTGGCATTTCAAGCTAAAAAAGAACCCGGCAGTCCGCTGACCATTTGCCATGCCACAACCAACCGCCGGATCAAGGGTTCCGATGAAATTATCCGGGTCTGCAAAGAACTCGAACAAAATCATGGCATTCGGTTCATTTTCATCGAGAATCAGCCGCACGCCAAAGTCATCGAATTGAAAAAGCAGGCGGATATTTACATCGATCAGATTACCGATCACGCCTGGGGTTATGGCATGAATTCGCTGGAAGCTCTGTCTTTGGGCTTGGTTTGTGTGACATATCTGAATCCAACCTATGAAAAATTCATCCCTGATCATCCGTTTATTATTGCCGGAACCACAGACCTAAAGAACAAATTACTTGAGTTGATCGGGAATCCAACGGATTTGCCAAGGCGAATGGCGGCCAGCCGCCGATGGGTGGAACAGAGACATGATTTCCGCAACGTTGTGCAGGAATTGTATCGGTATTATGAAACCATCGGAGTCAGAATATAAGATGCAAATATCCTTTGTTTTGCCAGGCTTTATTAAAATTCCGATGGGCGGAGTCAAGGTTATTAACGAATATGCCAACCGGCTGGCGGAGCGCGGCCATGAGATTACCCTGGTTTATCCACTGGAAGTCAGAACCGGCAATCCAATATATGCATTTCGCAAGAAAATTTCATCGTTGCTCGACCATCTTCAGAATGTGACTAATAACCTCTATTATGTTCCGAATCCGAGTGTTAATGTCATGGTCGTACGAAGCATCATATCGAAATATGTCCCGCTCGGCGATGCCGTTGTAGCAGTCGGTTGGCAGACCGCCGAAGCCGTTGCCAACTTGCCACCGGAACACGGCCGCAAATTTTACTTATTGCAGAGTTTCGAGACCTATTTTTCGCAAAAAAAGCGCGTTTTGGCAACCTATCATCTACCGCTGGAAAAAATTGCAGTCTCAAGTTGGATTATTGATGAAATTAATAAAATCGGCGAAAAATGCTTAGGACCACTTGGCAACGCGATTCATCCGCATGAATTTTTTATTGAGACTCCGCCACCACCGCCTACGAATGACGTGCTGATGGTTTATCATCCCCACAAGATCAAAGGGGCAAAAGATAGCATAGCCGTATTGAAGATGTTGAAAAATAAAATACCGGAATTAAAAGCTATAATCGCCGCGCCGCGCCGACCGATACATCGCATCCCGGCGTGGGTGAAAGTTATTATTCGCCCGCCAGTTGATGAATTGCGCCACCTGTATAACATAAGTAAAGTCTTTTTACATACCAGTCACTGGGAAGGCTGGCCTCTGCCGCCCATGGAAGCCATGGCCTGCGGTTGTGCCGTGGTGGCGACAATGAATCGCGGAGTACTTGAATATTTGATCGATCAAGAAAATGCTCTACTCTGTAAGATCAATGACGTCAACAGTTTAACACAACAAACTATAAAACTACTTAAATCAGAGCAACTCCGAGCAGGACTGGCTGATCGCGGACTTAAAACCGTTCAGTGCTATAATTGGACGGAATGTACCAATCGTCTAGAACAATATTTAACGGAGTCAACCCCCTGAGCGCTCTTAAGCCAGCAGTTACAGTTATCATTCCGGCTTACAACGCCGCCAGCGCTTTGCGAATTTGCCTGCATGCGCTGTTACGGCAAGACTATCCGTCTGAAAAATTCAGGGTCATCGTGGTAAATGACGGCTCGACCGATACCACCGCTGAAATTTTTCGAGAAATGAATTTACCGGAAAATTTCAGGCTGGTTGAGCATCCGGAAAATCGCGGGCTAGCCGCGGCGCGCAACACTGGAATCCGCAATACGACTGGCGAAATTATTATCTTTCTGGACTCCGATATGGAAGTGGGCCGGGATTTTATCGCCCGACATGTTGCCTGGTATGACCAGCCGGAAGTTATGGGAATCGTAAGTGAGCTACTGCCCGCTCCGGAAAATCCATATGACAAGTATCAACGCTATCTGTACGAAAGTCGGCGCGGGGCGCGTACGATCGGCATAGATCGTCCCTTACCTTTTCAATATTTTATTTTTGGATTAACATCAATAAGGCATTCTGCGTTGAAAATAATCGATGCTTTCGATGCCGATATTTGTCAATACGGCGGCGAAGACACCGAGATGGCTTACCGGCTCTGGCAGAAATTTCCGAAAGGTATGTTTTTCGATCCGGAAATCAAAGTAATTCACCATCATTATCGTCCATTTGATCATGTTTTAAAAATCGTTGAGAAATTTGGGCGCCAGGTTGTGCCCTATCTGGTTGAAAAACACCCGGAACTGGGCAGAATATATGGAATGCAATTCATCAAATCACCCGGAGAAAGCAATCGACAGATCAAATACTGGGTCGGCCGAACTCTCCAAACCGATTTTATATTCAAAACACTCTGGTTCTTTTTTGAAATAACGCCCTTTCCGCTGTCCAATTGGTTGGTGCGCGGATTATTGGCGTCTGCGCTGATCAAGGGGATAGCAGGCGGTTAATCAGGACTATCTTTTAATAATCATTATTACGTTTCAGGAAGTTTCGGAAAATTTTATTTCGGACTCATATTTTAAAAAAGCTCATAAATGCCTAATTTCGGCGCGAATTGATTATGAGATCTACTAACGTGAAAATGAAATACTCGAAAATAATAATATCGCGGCGCCTGTTGATTCTAATGTTGCTAATCCGATTCCCAGTTTCAATCCTGGCTGATCCCCTTTTTTCGAATGTAGTCAATGTTTCGGCCGATTCGATTGGTTATGTGTTGGTAGTTGATAAAACGCATCAGAAAATGTTCATGGTGAAAAGTAATGCGCCCGGCGCATTGGAAGTATCCAAGGAATATCGGGTTACGACGGGACGACGGAACGGTGACAAGGAACGCGAGGGCGATTTGAAAACGCCGGAGGGGATTTACTACGTCAATGGACGCGTGCCGGAAGGCAAGCTGACTCCTAAGTACGGTCCGATCGCCTATACGCTGGATTATCCGAATTTCATCGATCGCCTGCAAAATCGGCGCGGTTCGAATATCTGGATTCACGGGCGCAATGAGGCCATTAAAGATTTCCTGACCGAGGGCTGTGTTTCGCTCGAAAACGGTCAAATTTTAAACTTGGCAAAATATGTTACAATTAACCAAACTCCGGTCATTATCCTCAATGATTTGAGTGGATATGACGTTGCCGGATCAGATTACCAGGCGACAATCGAACACTGGACGAATTTTACTGACGGTTGGGCGCAGAGCTGGGACAGCGGCGCGATTGCGGCTTATATAAGTTATTATGCTCCCGCGTTCAGAGATGAAAGCGGACGCAATCCGAAGCAATATGAAACTTACAAAAGCTCGCTGGAAGAGCGCTATCAATGGAAAACCGTGTCGGTCGACAAAGTGAGCGTATTGGTGTCGGACCATGAAACGCACCTGAAATTCCGCCAACGTTATCTCAGTCCGACCTTTTATAGCGAGGGTCAGAAACAATTGATACTTGTTCCGGTGGGTTCGGGCTGGAAGATTGTGCGCGAGACCTTCAAGCCGACCGCGCCTCGCCTGTCGACCGAAGAACTGCTTGGGCAATTTTTACAAAGCTGGGAAAATGCCTGGGAAAAAATGGATATCGAAACTTATCTGGCTTTTTATGCGGATGATTTCGTGAGCGGTGAATATGACTTAGCGGGGTGGCGCGATTATAAAACGCAGGTTTTTCAGGCGTCAAAAGAGGTTAGCGTCGAGCGAAGCGCTCTAAAAATCGAGACGAGCGAAGAACAGGTCTGGAATGTAACTTTCAGGCAGATTTATCAGGCGGATGGTTATCGTGATGCGGGCTTGAAAACGATGGTAATCAAGGGTTTCCCCGGAAACATGAAGATCGTCAGGGAAGAGTGGATTGAAGAGAATTAGAACCATAGGAGCAATTCTGACAATCGGACTAGCCCTGTCCTGGCTGGCCGACCCAGGATTAGCGACAGAAACCAAACGCCCCGGGCGCGATTATAAGGTTTATTTCGAGAATACTCCCAATGAACTGCATGTGTACAAATTATACGGTCGCTTCAACGGCAAGACCATTTTCATATTGGGAGGCATTCAGGGGGATGAGCCAGGGGGTTACCTCTCGGCCGATCTTTACCCTGATCTGGTACTGGAAAGGGGCAATCTGGTCGTCATTCCGCGGGCTAATTTCCATTCGATAATTTTGAATAAACGGGGCGTCAATGGCGACATGAACCGGCGCTTTGACCACAAAGAACCGAGCGACATTGACGATCAAATCGTAACCATCATTAAGCAATTAATGGCTGAGAGCGATCTGTTCCTGAATCTGCATGACGGCAGTGGTTTTTATAGCGAAAGGTATATTGATGAAAACCGCAATCCGTATCGCTACGGTCAATCGATAATCGCGGATGCCAGCCAGGCTATATTCGGCCGGGACACTCTCAATCTTGAAGAAATGGCTCGCAAGGTAATCGAAGGTATCAACGCCCGGGTCGAAAACTCCGAGCATAAATTTCATTTTATGAATACCAACACCCTGGCGCCCGATACCAAATATCCGGAGCAGAGAAAATCGGCCACCTATTACGCGCTGACGACCTTCCATATCCCGGCTTTCGGGGTCGAATCGTCTAAAAGTCTGAAAAGCATTGAACTGAAAATACGTTATCACAATTATGCCATCAATGAGTTTTTTAAATTGATGGGTGTCGAGCCGGAACATCCGGCGGTTTTATTCGAACCTCCGAAACTGATCTACCTGTTGGTATCAATCAATAATAAAGAATCCAGAATCGTTGAAAATAATGGTACGATTCAGATTAATTGCGGTGATATTTTGCGGGTTAGTCATATCGAATCTAATTATAACCGCGGGCTGACCTGTGATGTGGTTGGGCTCGGCACAACCCA
>JALOAB010000067.1 GCA_023229045.1 Fidelibacterota bacterium | reverse complement strand
TGGAAAAAGAACTTGGAAATTTAACGGCTTTGACCGGTTAAAACAAGTCTGCTTATATGTACATTTTTATCTTTTCATGAATGGCATATTAAAGCGACCACTTCAATCCGAGCGTCGGCAGGATAAAGATTTCATCTTCAGTGAAGACTTTGTTCTTGCTCCAGGCGCCCGAAAAGCTACGGCTGATCTCGATCTCGCCACCGACGTAAATCGCTGAGGTAAGTGACTTCTGTATGGATAAACCGATTCGCTCCATACCAGCTACTGACTATAAACGTCTCTATTAGGTCTACTGGAGAATATCCACGATTGGAACCCGGTTGCGGTAAATTATCACAGCGTAAAAGTTGATCCCGAACCCTCATCTTTTTCATCATATTATGCAAAAAGCCCAAACCCGACCATGGTGTAATCGCTTGATTTGTAAATCATATCTCGTATTCTATAACCCAAATTTATCTATTGCTAAGCATTAGAAAAATCCTATTGCGTAATCTGGTATAAATATGGATTACTTACTTAAAATATATCTCTAAAGTTATTTCTGATATGAAAGGTTACTTTTAATCTCAATATAAAACTTCTTTTGATCCCGCTGACCGTCAGCATCGACGATCTGAAGTTCGTGCCAACCTTTTTCGGCGGTGCAGGCAACAGTATGATGTTTTTCGGTTACTCCCAGGAAAAGGTCATCCAGATACCAATAGATTTTAATATCAGGATGAAGGTGCACGGCTTTGAATGTGATTTTCTGGTAATTACCGTCATAGTCCCGCGGAATCCAGATGTAGGCATCCTGATCCGGATAGATTATTTCCATGGATTTATTGCCGGCAAAATACTGACAATCCGGATTATGAGACGGAATCCGATCCGGATAATTACCCCGTAATTGTAGATAGTAAGCGACGCCGGGCGGATATTCGATAACATTAATATTCTTATGTCCTTCGCCTTCCCAGCAACGTGAGCATACCTGATATTCATTATCCAAAGTAACACAAATCGAGTGATGATATGGACAGCGTTTTAAGGGATTTTTCGTTATCGGAGCATAAATGGTTTTGTGATGAGGACAGGCCTCGGAAGCAATATAACCGGTTTCGGTACAGATTTCGATTTCCTCCATATCCCAGTACGGGGTCTCAAACCAGCATTTTTCGGCATCTTTAGGCAGGTAATTATATACATCAAATAACAGAGTACCGGCCGATTTCGCACCGGCCAGGTTGGTATTAGGTTCCCCGGTGAAATTACCGATCCAGACCGCAATTAGCCATTGCGGCGACACCCCAACAGCCCAGGCATCCCGCTGTCCATAGCTGGTTCCGGTTTTCCAGGCAATGGGCCATTGATTCTGATATTGATGCCAGTAATATTCTGCCCCCGGCCTTTTTAGTTCACGTAAAATTTCCAGGGTCAAATAGCAGGCGCTTTCGCTAAATAAACGTTCCTGAGTATGTATCGGCGACTTCGCACTGACTTCGTTATCATTATCCGATTGAATCACATTCAGCGGAGTAAATATCCCGCCATGCGATAATCCATGATATAAGACTGCCAGATCGGCTAATGAAACCTCCGCCCCTCCCAAAATCAAGGGTAAACCATATTCATCGGCCGACATATACAAATGACTGACCCCGACTTTCTTTAAAAATTGATAAAACGGAGCTATGCCATATTCCTTCAGCAACCGTACCGCGGGGACATTCAGGGAACGGATCAAAGCATCGTTAGCCGTCACTAAACCATCATAGGTATTATTGGCGTTCGCCGGCGAATAAGAACCATAATAGGTGGGAATATCCACCAGCACCGACTGCGGAATTAATAGACCGTGATCCATCGCCAGAGCATACAGAAAAGGCTTTAAGATCGAACCGGATGATCTGGGAGCCGCAACTCCATCGACCTGTCCTCCATTTACAGAATCAAAAAAATCCTGTGAGCCGACATAAGCCCGAATTTCACCATTTTTATTATCGACAACCAGAATGGCACCGTTTTTAATACCCTGAGATTTTAAAAATTTCAAGTGATCTTGCACCAGGTATTCAAGATATTCCTGAGCCTGATTATCGATAGTGGTATGAATGAATTCACTTTCGCCGGCCGTTTTTCTTTTCAGGTTTTCCGCCAGGTGCGGGGCTAAAAACGGAAAATCGTAAGTACCCTCGATCACCGTTTCCAGGCAAGCTGTAGTATAGGTTTCTTCGTCAATCACGCTTTCAGTCAGCAACTGTTTCAGCAACATATTACGTTTTGCAATCAAGCGACTATGATCAATCTGGGGAGCAATTATTCCGGGAGCATTGGGCAGAACAGCCAGAGTAGCAGCCTCGCTCCAGGTAAGTTGTTCCGGAGGTTTATTAAAATATTTATAGGAAGCTGTCTGGTAACCGATGATATTACCGCCGAAAGGAGCATTTTCCAGATATATTCGTAGAATTTCGTCCTTCGGGTAATAGACCTCCAGCCGAACAGCCAATCCTATCTCTATAATTTTATTAACCAAAGTGCGGGGCTTATGACGCATCATTCGGGTAACTTGCATATTGATGGTACTGGCACCGCTGATGATTTTGTGATGGTCAATGTTCTGCTTTATTGCCCGTACAATAGCTCCCGGATTCACCCCGAAATGCCGATAAAAATGCCGGTCTTCGTAAGTCAACAAAGCTTTTTGCAGTTTGAGCGGTATCTGCTTTTCAGGATCGGGCGGAAAATACCATTGCTCCTGGGAATTTAAAAACACCCGCAGAATTTCGCCGTCTTCAGCCAGCACAACCGTACTTTTATCAACCGGAAATAACGGGTCGGGCGGTGGGATGATAAGATACAATCCACCGATTAAAACCAATCCCAGAAGGATTTTGAGAATTACTCGCCAACCCGGCCATATGGATTGATTCTTAATTACTTGGTCACCTCCACCGTCATTCCGGATTTAATAGCCTGGTAAGTATTGTCATACATCGCCTCGGCTTTGGTTGGCGGCAAATCAAACTTGCCCTGGGTGACGGCATTGATTTTAACGACAAAATCGAGACCGGTTGCGCCCATAGGTAAGTCGAAAAACCACATAATATGGTCGTCGCGAATATCGGTATAATCTTCTCGATACAATGTCATATCTTTCATCCAGGATGGAACGGCTTCTGAAGTAAGCCGGATATTTTCAATCTCCCACCCCGCTGGTAAAAATTGTACCAGAGCTAACTCTTCGATAGTCTGTGTCTGGGACTTGGTCCTTTCGACACGGATATGTTCCCAAAAACTGGTACCCTGCCGGATTTGATCAGGATTGATTTCCCCCCCGTTTTCATTAAACCATTCAACTTCCATTTTCAGATTATTCGAAACATCGCCCTGGTCATATTTCAAGGGAATTCCATCCCAGTCTAAATTCAAAAACACCTTGGAAACACTGGTTTTGGGATCAATTTCTACCGTTAGGTTCTGGCCGAAATATTTATCAAGCGAATAATTAAAGGCCATCTTGTTCGTGTTAAAAGGTACCCGGGAGCCATTGGGCAGAATAATTGTACCCTTTAATAACGACGTTTGGCCGGTTATGGAATAGCGTTTCGTAATATATTTACCTATGGAAAGCAACGAATAACTAAGGGTTTGAGTCGAGTACCAGTCGTTGCTTGAAACCTGATTACATAATTCTTTAAAAATCGGATCAGCTTTTTCCCATAGTTCAAATAAAGTTAACATCTCAAGAATAATCGCCTTATCGCGGACTCCGGAACCGTAACTGCCGCTGAGTTCGACGTAAATCCTGGTAATGATTCCAGTTCGCCCAATTACATAGAAAGCACTGCGTTCGACACCGGCCAGTTTGTAGGCTCCCGCCAACAGCCATCTTTCGGAATCATCCAATTTTGACAGCATACTTTCCTTGATGAAATTCATCGGACCGATTTCCGGGTCGCCCGCCAGCGCCAGTACATAGAGACGATAAACCTGAGATTTCGATCCTGATTTTCCAGTCCGGGCCTGCGATTTTTCAAAACGTTTAAGGTTTTCCACCAGATGCGACGGGACATAATAACCCCTTTTCTGGGCTTCAATCAGGAAATGAAAAGCATAGGTTGTTCCCCAGTATGAGACATCTGCTCCTCCCGGCCAGTATGAAAGACCGCCGGCAATTGTCTGAAAATTGGCTAATTGCATAATTCCACGATCGATGTTGTAATCAATGGTTTTCTTTTCACTTTCAGTCAGTTCCTGAAATTCTGTCAGATACAACTGTGGAAAGACCGATGAAACAGTTTGCTCGACACAGCCATACGGATATTTCATTAACCAGCTCAGGCGATGTCCGAATTTCATATTCGGTATCCGGCATATCTGTAGCTGAGCATGATTGGTACCGGGAACTCCCTTATTTGGAAGTGGAATTTGGACATTTTCGCCGGGTTTATCACTGAATTCGGTGGTTTTGTAAATGCGCGGAGAATTAGCACGCACGTCAATCTCGGTCTTTTTGATTACCGACATTGATTTCGATTTCGCTTCAATAACTATGACACCTTTACCGACGGCATTGTTGGCTTTCAGTCCGAACTCGACATCGGTTTCACCGATTTTCGGTAATTCCACCACTGTTTGCGTTTCACCAACCATCGTAAGTGGACCTTCGGTCTTCAGAGTCACCGTAACCGGTCCGATGCTATCGGCCATGGCAAACAGAGTAACCGGAAGTTTGATCTCATCGGTGTTGCCCAGAACTCTGGGCAGGGCTGGTAAAACCATCAGATCGTTTTTGACCGGTACGGTCTTCTCGGCACTCCCGTAACAATTATCCTTAATGGTTACAACCATGATTCGCACTGACCCGATGTAATCCGAGATTTTAAAAGGGACTTTAGCATATCCGTTTCGATCGGTGGTAAGCGGACCGGCAAATTGTGAGACCAGTCTAAAACGCTTGGCCCGCTCTTTCTGCTTCTGATTCTTACGGTAAAAATCTTCATCGTAATCGCCTCCGATCGAGAAGGTCTTGAATACATCACCGATATTGGCACCTATGATATAGGAATAAAGGTCGAAGGTTTTGACACCCAGACGCTCTTTGCTGTAGAACGATTGCCAGGGATCGGGAGTCTGGAAGTTGGTCAGGTCCAGTAAGCCTTCGTCGACGACCGCTACGGTGAATTGAACCTGTTTCTGGTCTTCGGTCTGGATTTCCACATTAAAGGGCAAATCCGGCCGGATAACTTCCGGCACCGTTACCCGCAGTTCCTGGCGGGTTTTACTATCTTCGACTAACAGTGGAATAATGCCGTAAGTCCGGATCGGACGATCGTTCACCGATTGAGCATGAGGTTGTAATAAACAGACCGACACGTAAACATTGGGAAGCATCTTGCCGGTAATCGGAATCTCGATAGTCGCTTCATGATTAACGATGCGTGGAGATACGATTTCCGATGAGAGCACCTCGTTAGCCTTTTCGATCGAGAGGATCAGGGTACATTCATCCGGGCAGGGAAAACTGATTTTTGCGATTTCGCCGGGTGCATATTTATCTTTATCGGCTTTAAGGACGATTTGTCCGGCATCTTTAGGACCTTGCTGAGTGTCGCCCCAATTGACAGCCCGGAAGAACACTCCGGCTGTATGGCTGCCTTGTTCAGCGATGCTGGCCTCAATTAGGTATTCACCCCAGACTTCGGGTTTAAACTCCACCGTAACTGGAAAAGAGCCGGACTGAATTCCACCGTATTTGACTTTTTCAGTGTACACGTTTGATTTGTACCGCAGTTGAAACTCTGAGCGGCGTTTGTATTCCCACCACCAGTAACGGCTGTTTTTATATATCGTGTAATTGATGGTTTTCCCTGTGACGATATTACCATCCTTATCCATCACGATTAATTCAACTCCAACCGGCTTTCCAACCGTTGAATAGCCATATTTAAAATCCGGTAGTTTGATACCAATATAATAATCGTAGGGATCGGCAGGCACCACGATATTTTTCTGGTTCGGACGGCCGCCTTTTTCATATACCCGGGCGGTAATTCTGAAGTTCAAAGCCGAGGGAATATTTTCGAATTTCGGAAGTTTCCAGGTAACCTGCGCTTTACCATCACTACTCAATTCCTGTTCGAAAATATTTTTCGAATAGGGCTTATATTCGATCGATTGATTGGAAAACGTAAAATCTTTATATGTCGCAAACTGTTTATCAACGGCTTCGGAGGCTACCTCGATTTCGGCTTTCAGGTCGCTGGCCGGCGCGCCGAACAGGTAACTGGAATTTAAAGCGATTTCCAGATTGCGATCATTGGCATACAGGTGATTTTTAGCGGGATTAATTTCGACTTTCAGACGATTGGGAACAACGGTTTCAATTTTCAGAACTTCCTGAAACTCACTGCTGCCGACCTTGAATTTCATTTTCCAGTTACCGGTCGGATCGCTGATATTAGTTGTGTATTTAAAACAATACACGCCGTTTTTACCGGTTTTGTTGGTCGTCGTATAAATCAACTGTTCTTTGGGATTGTAGAGTTCCAGGGTAACCGGGTGATTTTCCGGAAACGAATCACTTTTGTTACGGGCGATCAGGGTTATATTGATTTCGTCACCGGGACGATAAACTCCCCGCTCGGTATAGATAAAAACTCGCGTTCCGTCTTTATTAATTTCCTTACCATCCACGTCAAAGCTGGAAGTATTCCAGAGCGTTTCCGAAGGTTTCAAAACGCTGCGTTCGCCATTCCTCTCAGCCTGTATATAAAAAACGCTTTCACCGGTGCTGTTGAAAACAGCTTTTCCATTGGAATCGGTATACTTTTCCTGAATAATCTGATCCTGATAGGTCATCAAGGTCACCTTGGCATTGGCAACCGGGGCAACGCTGGGAATATCCGCAACAAAAACGATATGGCTTTGACCCGCCTGTTTGTAAACAATTCCAAGATCACTCAGCACAATATTATTAACGATTTCGCCATGGCGGTAAATATAGGCTTCCGAATTGGGATCGTTATAATCCCAGTGATGTTCGCGTTTGGCCTTTTCCGCCACTGGATAAAGCATATCATCCTGGGTAAAATATATTTTTATTATAAACAGACCCTTTTCTTTACCAGGAATCAATTCCGACAAATCGATGGCATTGGTCAGCCATTCATTGCGCATTTCACCGATAAAAAGTTCCTTTTCGGCTACATTGATACCGACCCGTTTCAGCTCTCCGGTATTATAATATCGATCGTCTGTCCAATCCAAATTCTGAGTTTGCAGATATTGCCCGATATTGGTTTCGAACACCTTTAATACTTCCAGATTAACCTTTTTCAGATTGACGGTTTGGAACCGGATCTTTTTGTCAGATGTAGATGGGAGAAATGTCCCGGTACTGACGAATTTCACCTCCGGTTTAATGTCTTCAAATTTAACGGTGAATTTCCGGGACTCCTTCAGGGCTGCTCCCCAGATACTGCGGATGCCTTTGTGAACCTCGATCGTGTAGGTTTCACCATAATTAAAGTCTCCGTAAACATAGATCAGATCGCTCATCGAGCTGGTTTGGATGGGAAGATCGGGCTCGACTTCGACCAGGCCGGTTATATCCTGCTGCCGGTCAAGGCCATCCGATAATTTTATCTGAACCTGCGGATTTTTACCATCGTGTAATTCCTTGATATCGATTATGGTTAAGTCCTGAAGCGGATAGAGGTAGAATTCCTTTTTGTAAGAAGTCGCCGTTCCGAGTTCGTCTTTATTCAGGGCCAGAACAAAATATATCTTCTGATCCTCCCGGTTAACCGGTTCGGAAATAAAAGTAAACTCCCGTCCGTTTTCGGCGGCCGTCCATTGAAGTTCCAGAGGCTTTTTTTTCATCACCAAAGAAACCGATCTTTTAACCGCTTCGAGTTCAAGCGGCTCAATAAAACCGATCGCACCTTTATATACTAGTCTTTCCGGATTGTTCATATCGATTAAATAAAAATCGCCCTCGATATAATCGACTTCCTGGGGAACCACCTGCACTTCAAAACCGAGTGGGAGTATAGGTATTTTATGATCTTTTTGCTTGGGAAAGATTTTCTTCACATCGAATTGAATTTGATATTTGGTATTTTTTTCAAATGCCTGGTTCGGTTTAAACTCCAGAGTCTTGTTGTCCTTCCAGGCTGTCATTCCATCAATATTAGGACGAAAGGTAAACGGGTCATTTTTCAGAACACTTCCCACCATATTGGGTTCGACAACCGGTTTGGTAAACCGGATCACAATTGGATCTTTCGACGAAATCAATCCGGCGGTGTGTCCGCTGATTAATTTGGCAATATCCTCAGTGTACAGTACTTTCTTTTTATCAGACTGCTTACCACATCCTGAAAGAAAACAAAGTGACAATTGTAAAAGCAATCCGAGCATTAATAGGCTACTTAAAATGTTTCGCCGAACTAATGACCGATTTCTTCTCATATTACCTCCTCGTATATCCTGATAAATTCACCTTTAAGATAAATATTTCTTTGGATAGATTACTTTTTTTCAAAACCGAAAATATTCCACTAAGCCGAACAACTCCCTGTTATTTACTTTAAATCAATCAACTACCCTGACGTAAGCATTGGGAGTTTTTACTTAATGATATACATTTTCTATCTCAACAAACATTCCATTTCACAATCGAACTGTACCGATTAGCCCCCCCATAGATAGATCGGTCAAACGGATAGAATGCATGATGCCGTCGAATGCCCTAAGACAAAGAACTTTTGTATTTTAGGATTAATTTAACTAAAAGTCAATTGGAATTAGTTTATTTTGGCGTATCCCCCCTTCTTTGCTAGAAATAACCGGCCAGCTTCAGATCATTGGCATAGACGATCAGCAGATGGTGCGATTTTCGGCTCGGTTTCCTGGGATTATACCCTTTTAGCGCCTTCCTGTTGATCTTCATAACGTGTTAATATCGTTGAATCGCAATCCAATGTAAATGCTGAGATTTATATTCCTAAATACCCAGCCAAATAAATTCTCTGAAAGTATCGAGTTCCATATCCTAAAGTTATCTATTGCTAAGCAGTAGACGTCTTGATAATTATCAGATAACAGACTTCTTACAACAGGAATCTCAGAACACCCACTTCACCCCAAGCGTCGGCAGGATAAAGATTTCATCTTCAGTGAAGACTTTGTTCTTGCTCCAGGCGCCCGAAAAGTTACGGCTGATCTCGATCTCACCACCGACGTAAATCGCCGAGGTGAGTTTGTACCAAAATTGAGGTTCGGAGAGAATCACGATTTTTTTAGCCGGAAAACCATTCGCGCCGGTGCTCCAGATATCCACAAAGCCCGCGATTTCCAGTTTGCGCCAGAGATAATACCAGACATAGGTCAATTGAAAGGTCAATCCGTCGGTGTTGACTTCCTTGCGCACCAGGAAATCGATCGGGAAAGTCTGCTTGCCAACCCGGAAAGCGTACTGCGCGCCACTCAGCCAGACCGGATTGAAGGAACCATTAACGATATTCATTAGTCCGTCGTTATACTGGATCGTGGCCGAGAGATTACTGACTTTGGGTATTTTGAAGTAACGGGCGATTTCGCCGTAAGCCATTGAAGCGTTTTGCAAGCCGGATGAACCTTTATTATTATAGTCGAAATCAATAAAAGCGAAGGTTGCCCCGAGCCGATCGGTTTTATAAACCTCGAGGGTCGATGTCAAGTGCTCGCGCCCGTAATCG
>JALOAB010000101.1 GCA_023229045.1 Fidelibacterota bacterium | reverse complement strand
ACAATTTTAGGGTATATTTGCTCAAAAGTCAACATCATTCTCTCTCTATTTTGAAGAATATGCCGTTGTTAATAGAAAAAGACGCTCACGCTGATAGATTAATACCTGATTGTTTTGACTTCAGTAATTTTGTTTGGATTTGTGAGTGCAGCAGGGATCCCTGCCCGACTATAGATCCGTTCAGGCGGGCCTGCCCGACTGCTGATGCAGTCACGCAGGCGGGGAACCTTCTCGCAGGTTCTTATTATGGAAAGACTGCAATAAAGGATATAGACTTTTAGATATGGTCAGAGATTTGTGAGTGCAGCAGGGATCGAACCTGCGACCCACGGCTTAAAAGGCCGTTGCTCTACCGACTGAGCTATGCACCCTGCAAAAAGCGCGCAAAATTACCATTATGAGAGCTATTATCAAAGAAAAAACCTTTGAATGACTTTTTCAATTTAGCGAGCATCAGTTACTCAGGCTGACAATATCCGATAGATTTTCAGCAGTTCGGCGTCCAGCGGCTTTTTCTTTTCCCAGGTTTCGGGTAAAGGGATGAAGGTCGCGGCATTATTTGCCCAGCCGACCATAATGTCAGTTTGGCCGTTTTCCAGAGCTTGGACGGCGTGATATCCGAGGCGGCTGGCCAGCAGGCGATCGGTGGCGGTCGGACTGCCGCCGCGCTGGGTATGTCCCAGAATGCAGACGTGACAATTGGCGTGGAACTGTGACTGCAAAGTTTTGGCAATTTCATGGGCATTACCAAGTTCATCACCTTCGGCGACTACGATCAGACTACTGGTTTTGCCGGTCGTCGCCCAGGTTTTGATTAAATTGCCCAGGTCGTCCAGTGATAAATGGACTTCCGGCACCAGAATTTCTTCAGCGCCGCCGCATATCCCGACTTCCAGGGCGATAAATCCGGCGTGTCGCCCCATGACTTCAACGATGAAGAGTCGGTCGTGGGATGCGGCCGTATCGCGGATTTTGTCTATCGAATCCAGCGCCGTCATCACGGCGGTATCGTAGCCTATCGTCAGATCCGTGCCATAGATGTCGTTATCAATCGTGCCGGGAATACCGACAACATTTACATTTTGCTCCTGATGAAGGGTGTGCGCGCCGCGAAAACTGCCGTCGCCGCCGATCACAACCAAGCCGTTGATTTCCCACTCTTTCAGAACATCGGCGGCGCGTTTGCGACCGGCGACGTGCAGGAAAGTTTCACTGCGCGAAGTCTTCAGGAAAGTGCCGCCTTTCTGGATCAGATTGCTCACCGAGCGCCGGTTCAAAGGCATGATTTCGCCATTGATCAGTCCCTCATAACCACCGTAAATCCCAAATACTGCGATGCCGTCGTAAATTGCGGTGCGCACCACCGCGCGCACACAGGCATTCATGCCGGGCGCGTCGCCACCGCTGGTAAGTACGGCGATTTTCTTAATATTTGCCATGATTGCCTCTCGATGTTCGAACCATTTACATTTTTACCGGTATTTCGAAGTACTGCGCGTTGACGCCGGCTAACAGGTTCAGTTTGCGGGTTAGTTCCTGGTGTTTTTCCTTTTCTCCGACGAGTTCCAGAATGATCGAGCCGACTTCCGAACATTGATCCAGCACGCCTTCATGCAAACCGAGTCGGGTTTTTATGAAACAGCCCCATTCAGTCAGGATTTTCTGCACAGTAACCGCTTCTTTCTTGCGCAGGTTAACGACGATAATCATGAAATTTTTAGTCATATTTACTCCTATTTAATTAATGAATTTTAACAAATTGTTCCCAGACGCGCCGGCTGGCTTTGCGGGCTTCTTCGCGAATCAATTGCGCATCCAGCGTCAGAAAAGCGCCGTCATCGTAGACTCGCTGTCCGTCAACCATCACCATTGCGGCTCGGGCATTATACATTCCATAAATAATATGCCCGTAAATGTTGTCGGCGTTAATCGGTGTGACCGGTTGGTAATCGAATACGGCAATGTCCGCCGCCGCGCCCGGTACAATTTGCCCTAATTTGCAATCGAAAAAATGACTGGCGATGTTCGCATTGGTTTTGAAGAGACATTGCGGCAGGTAATCGAAAATCAGCGGATTGGCGATGGAAGCCTGGCGTTGTGCCAGATACCCGGCGCGCGCAGTCGCCAGCATAGCGGAAGTCATGCCGTCCGTGCCCAATCCAACCCTAATGTCATTAGCCAGTGGTAAATCCAGCCGCCCGACGGCATTGTTGGCATTGGATTCGGGATTGTGAACGATGACCGCCATATTTTGACCAACTTCGGTCAGTTCTTCCTGATCGAGATGGACGCCATGCGCCAGGATTGATTTTTTTCCAAGCAATCCAAAATGTTTCAAGCGGCTGACCGGTCCGTTGTATCCGAGTTCCCGACAGTAATCCACGTCGATTTTATCCTCGGCGCAATGTATATGAATCCCGGCTTCCGGATCATACTGTTTGCCGATTTCAGACAGTGATTTTTCGGATAAGGTCAAATTAGCGTGCAGACCGAGTATGCCCCGCAAGCGGGAGTCGTCGCGATGCTCTTCGATAAAACTAAGATTTTCCTGTAAACCCTGGTCGAAAATCCTGGCGCCGTCGCGGTCGGAAATTTCGTAGCAGAGACACGCCCGCAGACCACTGCGTTCGACGACGGAGGCAATATTATCGAGACTGCCTTTGACATGCCGGGACGAAGCGTGGTGATCGAAAACCGTCGTGACACCAGCCTGAATGCAATCCAGCAGTGACAGGAGCGCCGAAAGTTGGATCGCTTCGGGATCAAGCGCCTTGTCAAGCCGCCACCAAAGATTCTCGAGACACTCTTTAAAATTCGTCACGGGCGCCAGCGGCGCAAGCCCCTTCGCCAGCGCCGAATAAAAATGATGATGTAGATTAATCAGTCCCGGAAAAATTACCATGCCCCGCGTATCGTAAATCTCGGCATTGTCGGCAGGGTCGATTTTCTTGAAAACCTTGGATTCATCACCAGCCGCGATTATTTTGCCGTCGGCACTGTAAACCGCGCCGTCTTCGTAAACTTTATTGATACCGTCAAACAGCGGACCACCGTAGACGACCAATGGATTGGTTTGTTTCTTATCCATAAATACCTCTGTTCAATTGCGCTTAATAAATTGTCCTTGTCGCGTCGCCGCCAGGCCATTGACCGCGTTATAAATTAAATTGCCCCGTAGAAAAACGCTCTGAATTTTCCCCTGAAATTGCCAATCCTCAAACGGTGTGAGTTTGCCTTGCGACGGGAAATCCGCGCCGTGGATGATCGTATTCTGCAATTCGTCAATGCAGACCAAATCGGCGTCACCGCCAACCTGTAAAATGCCTTTTTGCGGAAAAAGTCCAAAACGGCGGGCGGCGTTGGTGGAGGTCAGCGCGACCAATTGCGCCAAGGTCAGCTTGCCGGTGCGGAATCCTTCCGAATACAGAAATGGTAAGAGCGTTCCGGCGCCGGGAATGCCGCCGTAATCGCTCCAGATCGAACCAGTCTGTTTTTGGGCTAATGGACAGGGCGCGTGATCGCTGGCTACGAAAGTCAGTTCACCGGTAGCCAGCGCCTGCCAGAGTCTGGCGAAATCGGCTTTGGTTTTGACTGGCGGAGCGGTTTTAAGGACACTGCCCTGAGCGATAAAATCCTCGATGCTGAAAGCCAGATAATGCGGACCGGTTTCGCCGGTGACGTCCGCGCCTTGAGATTTAAAACCGGCGATCATCTCCGCGCCGGAACCCGATGAAACATGAACAATATGTATCGGTGTGCCGCTTTGACGAGCTAATACTCCGATGCGTTGAATAGCAGTAGTCTCGGCCTCCGTCGACCGCGAAAGGGCATAAGCCGCCGGATCGTTCCGACCTTCCGCTACGAGTTTTTCCGTCAATGGCAATACGATTTCGGCGGCTTCGGCGTGATGGCCGATTAATATTCCGAATTTTCCGGCATACTTCACAACTTCGGCAAGTTCTTCCGGCGATAAATGCATGAAAGTCGGCATCCCGGAGAGAGAATAAGTCTTGAATCCGACGACTCCGACGTTCCAAAGGGCTTGCATATTTTCGCGCCAATTCGGCTCTTCCAGGCAATTACCGGAAACGCCGCCCCACAAGGCGTAATCGATGTACGAACGGTCTTTGATTGTGGATAATTTGTTTTCGAGATTGGCGACATTCGTCACCGGCGGCAGGGAAGTGCAGGGCATGTCAATTACGGTTGTGATCCCGCCGCTGGCCGCAAAAGCCGAACCGGCTTCGAAAGTCTCACGGTCTTCAAAACCGGGTGTGTTGAAGTGCACATGCGGATCGATTCCACCTGGCAGGACGAGCATTTTTTGCAGATCGAAAGTTTGGCAATTTTCCCCGCCTTCGAGATTTTTTCCGATAGCGGCGATTTTTCCATTTACTACCAAAATATCGGCGATGACGGTGTCATTGCCTTGCATGGTCGGAATTCGGGCGTTTGTAAAGAAAGTCATACGGTTGTCATTCAATGGTCATTCAATTGTCATACTATTGTCATACAATGGTCATTCGGTTGTTGGATAATCACTTTGTGATTCATGGACACTTGCTGGGTGACCAATGGATTTGATGTAGTTATTTAGTCGAATACTTAAATCTTCAATTGATTTTAAAAATGCTTGATATTTTTCACTTGAGATTAATTTCCGGCGAAAGGCTTTTGTAAGCCATGCTTTTGTTTCATAAATCGAACCTCTAGCGTAGTAGCAAAACAAACGATTTTCGTTAAAGTGAAATCGGCCGAAACCTTCAGCAATATTAGCCGCGATTGAATCGGTTGCCCTGATTAGTTGTTTCCCGATAGTGTCTTTTTCAAAGTAATTCCAGGATTTGACGGCATCCCAAACACATTCGCTAAATTCCTGGGCAATTTTGTATACTTTCAATTCGTCGAGTTCCATTATTTTTGTTCCTAATTACAATTGAATGACCACTGAATGACCATTGCTTGACTATTGTATGACGCTATTTTCCATTTCTCACAAATTCATTGAAGTTTACAATCAATTCATCGATTTTATCAGCGAGGGCATGCGACTGACCCCAGTAGTTTTCGGCATCATACCACTGGGCGTTCAATTCTTCTACGGTCTTGCCCTGTTGCTCGACCCAGGTGAAATATTTCAGATTGTGGATGCGTTTGCGGTCGTAATGATTGAGTTCCAGCATGGCGTCGGTGCGCTGGCCGAGAATGTGCCGGTGAAAATCGCGTTCAGCGCGCGCGACGGTATATTTGCCGTTGGCTTCTTCATATTCTTTCAAACGCGAGTCATACATCTCCATCGAATCGGTAAAAACCATCAGGACAATGTCGTTGGCAGTCAATTCGTAATATTTGGCGAACTTAATGGCGCCGAGTAGATTGGCGATACTGGAGATACCCAGCAAATCGAGTTGGTTGGTGATAGTTTCTGGAACGTCGGTTTTATTGAGAAATTCACGTCCGGCTGGCGTATTGAAAAGCGGCAGAAGATTCATCGGGTCGTTATCGTCAATGGCAATTACCAGGTCGGTGTTGCGGACGTTATGAATCCAGGGCACATGCTTGTCGCCGATGCCTTCGATGCGGTGCCCGCCGTAGCCATTCAACATCAGGGTCGGGCATTGCAGAGCTTCGCCGGCGGCGACTTTGACCATCGGGAATTGTTCCTTGAGAAAATCGCCGCTGGCAATCGTTCCGGCCGAACCGGTCGTAAATACAGCGCCGGCAAGACGCTCATGCGATCGACGAATTTTCCGGAGAACTTCCAGAAAGGCATTGCCGGTGACTTCGTAATGCCAGAGGTAATTGCCGAATTCGTCGAATTGGTTGAAAATCACGATGTCCTCGCGGGTGCGGCGCAGTTCGTGACATTTATCGTAAATCTCCTTAACATTGCTCTCACAGCCGGGCGTAGCGATGATTTCACCGGCAACGGTTTTCAGCCAGTCGAAGCGTTCGCGGCTCATGCCTTCCGGTAGAATCGCGATCGATTCGCAACCCAGTAAAGCCGCATCGTAGGCGCCGCCGCGACAGTAGTTGCCGGTCGAAGGCCAGACCGCTTTCTGGCAAGTCGGATCGAATTGCCCGGTCACCAGGCGCGGCACGAGACAACCAAAGGTCGCGCCGACTTTATGGGCGCCGGTCGGGAACCATTTGCCGACCAAAGCGATAATCCGCGCCGGGACACCGGACAAAGCCGGCGGGATTTCCATAAAGTTGACATCACCGAACTGTCCGCCGGTTGGGACAGGTTCATTTTTCCAGGTAATGCGGAAAAGATTGCGCGGATTAACTTCCCACAAGCCGATTTTCCGCAAGTCGGCTTTAATCTGGGCGGGAATTTTCGTTGGATCTTTATGTTCGGCAAAAGTCGGAATGATGATATTGCGTTCGCGGCAGACCTGTGCGGTGCGTTTTAATTGCGTTTCGTTGATAGTCAGGTCGATCATGATATTGATGTCCTTTATGAAATTTTTAGATATTGATCCGGAAATAGATTCACGTCATAAAATAGCGGAATCTGTCGAACATTCAAATAGTGAAAATCCGATCGAATAACCACAAATGCGCTAAGCCGCGAAGAGTAATATTGCTTTTTTATTTTTAATTATTTATGTGCGGATTATCGTGAATTGAGGAATGGCGCGAGAGGTGAGCATTGCAATTTAGAAGGATTAACTATATATTTACTCAAGTTGAATTACCGGGGATAAAGCGATGAATTCATTGAGTAAGACTGAGAAAATCTGGATTGCGGTGGTCGTCGGCGCCGCCTGGGGACTGGCTGAAGCGTTGGTCGGAATGTACATGCGCCAGACAGTCGCCTACGGAATGACCGGCTCGATCATGACCGGAATCGTGGCGCTGATACTGGCTTTCGGGTACGGCGCGATTCGTCAATATAGTTTGCTGTTCATATCGCTGGCGATGGTGGTTTTATTCAAACTACTGGACGCCTGGCTGTTGCACCTGCCGGTTGTGCACGGCGCGGTTGGCAATCCGATCTTCGCCATTATCCTTGAAATGCTGGCATTTGCCCTGGTAGTCAATATTCTCCGCCCGGAACTCAAGTCCAAAATCCACGGACAGGCTCTGCTCGGCGGACTTTACGCTTTGCTTGCGGTCAGCGCATTTCCGCTGGTGAAACATTTCACCGGTTTGCCGGCTTGCGTCGTACCGGGTACGATCTACCCGCTTTCGCTGTATTACGCACCGCTGGCGATCGGTATCTCTCTGGTAACCTATCCGCTTGGATTTTTCGTCGGCGAACGCCTGTCTGCTCTGCTAATGGCTGAAAGACCATTCGCGGTGGCTTTGCACAATCGCCTGCGCCTGGTTCTGCCGGGCGCGACTGCCGTTTTGCTGGCGATCGCCATTTTAATCCGACTTTAATCAGCCTTGCTTGCCTGGAATAAATCCCAGCAACTGATCCTGACCGGCGCTATCGGAGCCGGTAAATCTTCCGCAGTTCAAAAATTTCTTCAACAAAACGGGATAAAAGTTGCCGGCTTCATTAACGAAAAAGTGATTGTGAATAATATTCCAACCGGCTATGCAATTCGCGCGGTCGGCGGTGAGAGTCGGGTCTTTGCGCATCGCGATTTCAGCGCTAAACCGCAATTTGCCGGATTCGGTGTCGATTTAGCGGTTTTCGAGGATTTCGGCTGTGATGTACTTAAACGAGCCGTGCAATCCGGCTTGCCAATTCTAATGGACGA
>JALOAB010000066.1 GCA_023229045.1 Fidelibacterota bacterium | reverse complement strand
TCAGACTGATTGGCCGGGCTATTTTATATTATTGCATCAGATGGGCGCCATATTGGGTATGATCGGATTCGGTTTCGTCTTCAGCTGGATTTTCGGACGCGAATATTCCGATCGCACGCTCAAAGACCTGCTGGCTTTACCGGTTTCGCGCGTGGTAATTATCAACGCCAAACTAATCATCGCAACAATCTGGAGCCTTATTCTCGCAATCATATTACTCACCGGCGGAATTATTTCCGGACGATTAGTAGGAATAGACGGCTGGTCGGCAGAGTTATGCCGGCAAGCCGCCTGCACATTCGCCGGAACGATTCTGCTTACCATTTTCCTATGTCCGCCAGTGGCTTTCTTCGCCAGCTATGGCCGTGGTTTTCTGGTGCCGATCGGTTATTTAATCCTGATTATGATGATAACTCAATTTGCGGTTACGGCTGTTCCAGGTATCGCGCCCTATTTCCCGTGGGCGATTCCGGCGCTCTATTCCGGCGCGGCCGGACCGGAGAGTAGCCAACTGGGTTTAGTTAGCTACCTGATCCTGGCATTCACAGGATTTTTGGGAATTGCCGGTACGATCGCCTGGTGGCGCTACGCCGATCAGAAGTAACCGTATGTAAAATTACAAAATTCAAATTGCAGATTTTAAATGTAAAATCTTCATGTCAATAAGGTATTTTTAATAATCAGGAACAGATTGTGATTTCATCGTCCAGGATTGTGACTAATTGCGCAGATCTAAATCTAATTTGTTAGATGTTGAATCAACTTTAATCCGGATAGGAATATGAGACAGTTCAAATATATATTATTAAGCCTGATATTAATTCTTGCTTATCAGAGTCATGGAGAAGAAAAAATGACACTCAATAAACTCACACCCGCTGAAGAAAAGGTCATTATTCAGAAGGGCACCGAGCGACCGTTTACCGGGAAGTATAACAATTTCAGTGAAAAGGGCACTTTTACCTGTAAACGCTGTGACGCGCCGCTTTACCGCTCGGCTGACAAATTCGATTCCGGTTGCGGCTGGCCGAGTTTCGACGCCGAAATTCCCGGCGCCGTCAAACGCATTCCCGACCAGGACGGACGGCGGACTGAAATCATTTGCGCCAATTGCGGCGCGCATCTCGGTCATGTTTTTATCGGTGAAAACTTTACGGCTAAGAACACCCGCCATTGCGTCAATTCCATTTCCCTGAATTTCATTCCAGCTGATGCGACTCCCAAAACCGAACTGGCGATTTATGCCGCCGGTTGTTTCTGGGGCGTGGAGCATTACTTCAAGCAGGCGCCAGGTGTGCTGGCGACGCGCGTTGGTTACACCGGCGGACAGACCGTCAATCCGACTTACAGGCAGGTTTGTTCCGGCAAAACCGGTCACAAAGAAGCCATCGAAGTCACTTATGACCCGACCAAAACTACTTATGAGGAATTGACCAAACTTTACTTCGAAATCCACGATTTCAGCCAGACCGACGGCCAGGGACCGGATCGCGGCGAGCAGTATCTTTCCTATATTTTCTACCGGAATGCATCTCAGAAGCAAATTGCGGAAAATCTCAAGGCGTTGTTGATCCAGAAGGGATTCAAGGTAGCAACCACAATTGAAGAAGCCGGTGTATTTTATCCGGCGGAAGAATATCACCAGGACTACTACACCAAAACCGGCAAGGCGCCGTACTGCCATTTTAGGCGGAAAATCTTTTAATTCACCAGTTATCAGTGACGAGTGAATTGTAAACGCAAACTCGGAACTCGCAACTCGCAACCCGCAACTCGTAACCCGCAACCCGCAACTCGTAACCCGCAACTCGTAACCCGCAACTCGTAACCCGCAACCCGCAACTCGTAACCCGCAACTCGCAACTCGTATGGCATGGTACGCAATCGGTAGCCGGACAATGACTATCGAAAATTCACTTGCCTTTATAAATAAAAAGGAATATTATTTTGTATGAAATTTCCGGTTGGATCAACGGCTTAATTGTTAGCATAGCATGATCAATATGCGGCTTGCGGTAATCTCAGATATCCATGGCAACCTCGCGGCTTTTGAAGCGGTTCTGGCTGATATAGAAGAACAGGAGATCGATCGGATCATCAATCTGGGCGATTTCATCGGGTACGGACCGCAACCGGAGGCCGTCGCCCAGATATTGCGCGAACGGCAAATCCAATCTATACTCGGAAATCACGAAGCGGCACTCTACGATGACGCCGTGTTGAACTCGTTTTCCGAAGACGCCTTCATCTCCCTGAAAATAACGCGCGGATTAATTTCACAACAAACCGTCGACGATATCCAATCTATGCCGGGATTATTGACATTGACCGGCTTAAGGTTCGTGCATGGCGCCCCGCCGGATTCGATTTACGATTACATCATTTTTTATAGTCATTACAAACTGCATACGGCTTTCGCGGCAACGCCCGAATGGATTACTTTCGTCGGTCATACTCATATTTTGGGAATTTACGAATCGGACGGTCAAAACATTGTCATCGGCAATCTGAAAAAAGGTTGCACATCGCTGAGTCGCTCAAAAAAATACATTATAAATGTCGGCAGTGTCGGTCAACCGCGCGATAACAATAATTCCGCCAGGTACATTATTTTCGACGACACTACCGACACCGTTAAAGTATATTACATCGCTTACGATATCCAACGCACTGTCAGATTGATCCATGAAATCGGTTTACCTGCCGAAAATGCCCGACGCCTGCTTTAAACCGTTATCAGATTATTGCAAACCCGCCAAAGTATTTGTACTTTTGCCAGCCACTTGAAAAATAAAGGATGCTATTTTGAAGAAATCGATTCTGGTTGTTGGTTCAGTCGCTTTTGACGATATCGAAACCCCCTGGGGAAAGCGTTTCAACGCGCTGGGCGGTTCGGCGGTTTATTTCAGCCTGGCCGCATCGCATTTTTCACACGTTAACTTCGTCGGAGTTGCCGGCAACGATTATCCCGACGGCGCTCTGGCAGTGTTGCATCGCCACGGGATCGATACGACCGGTCTCAAGATTACCGATGGTTTGACATTCCGCTGGGGCGGGCGTTATCATCAGGATCTTAATCAGCGCGATACGCTATATACTCATCTAAACGTTTTCGCCGACTTTAGTCCCAAAATCCCCACCGAATACCGGACAACGCCAATAGTATTTCTCGGAAATATTCAACCGGCTCTGCAAATGGCTGTTCTTAATCAGCTACCCAGGCCTGAATTTATCGGGCTCGATACCATGAATTACTGGATAAATTCCACCCGCGCGGAGCTGATGCAGGTCATTCCCAAAGTAAATTTACTGGTGATTAACGACAGTGAGCTGGCTGAATTGACCGGCGCGGACAATCTGCTCAAAGGTTTAAAATTTCTGCATGAGCTTGGTTTGCAATATCTTATCATAAAACGCGGCGAGTATGGCGCTATTCTGAGTTCGGCGGACGGTTTGTTTTATACGCCGGCTTTCCCGCTCGAGATGCCCGTCGATCCGACCGGCGCCGGAGATAGCTTCGCCGGTGGATTTTTCGGTTATCTGGGAACTTGCGAACATATCGACTACGCCTGCTTAAAAAAGGCTGTCGTTTACGGTAGCGTACTAGGTTCATTTTGCGTCGAAAATTTCAGTGTAGACGGTTTAGTGAATCTCAATCAGCAGAAGATCAACACGCGCTATCGCCAATTACGCCAAATGGTAGAAATCTGAGTAATGCGGGCGATACGCCGATGATTCAACCGCTCTTCTGGAAAAACGAACGCCTGCTGATCGTCGATCAGACCGGTCTGCCTCACGATTATAAATTAATCGAGATTCACGATCACCTTGATATGGCGGACGCCATTCGGCGTCTGATGATCCGCGGCGCTCCGGCGATTGGAATCGCGGCCGCTTATGGTTTGGCGCTCGGTCTAAAAAAGTACACCGCCGGCGAGCACGCCGAATTTTTCCGTCAGTTTGATTTAATTTCCACCGAACTGTACAAAACCCGACCGACCGCGGTCAACCTGGGCTGGGCCCTTAACCGTCTGAAAGACCTGGCTGAACGCCAACGCCATTTGCCATTGCCCAAGATTCAGGCCATTCTGCTGGAGGAAGCCCATCGCATTCACGCCGAAGATATCCAAATGTGTCAGCAGATCGCCGCGCAGGGCTTGACGCTGATACCAGACAACGCGAACGTGATCACCCATTGCAATGCCGGCGGACTGGCGACCGGCAGACTCGGAACCGCGCTCGGTATAATCATTAATGCTCATCAACATAGTAAAAATATTCATGTTTTCGTCGATGAAACCCGACCGGTCTTGCAGGGCGCGCGCCTGACTGCCTGGGAACTTACCCAAGAAAAAGTGCCCTTCACCCTGATCAGTGATAATATGGCCGCCTACGTTATGGCAACCAGATCCATTGACGCGGTGATAGTTGGCGCCGATCGCATTGCGGCGAACGGCGACAGTGCCAACAAGATCGGCACTTTTTCGCTGGCGATCGCGGCTCAATATCACCGAATTCCTTTTTATATTGCCGTACCGAGTTCGAGTATCGATCCGACGATCCAATCCGGAGCGGAAATTAAAATTGAAGAGCGCCAGGGCACCGAGGTCACCGAGATCAACGGCACGTCAATCGCGCCTATCGGCTGTCCGGCAATTTCACCGGCTTTCGATGTCACTCCAGCCCGGCTGATCACAGCCATAATTACGGAGCGCGGTATTTTTCAGCCACCGTACCATTTTGATAATATTTAGTTGAATTTTCGGCGTGTTTTTGTAAATTGAGCCGTTATTATGAATTTTCAGATTGATTAAGGAGTAGTGATAATGAATCCGAAAAAAATTGTGGTATTTTTTGTCTTGTTAATGACCTGTTTGTTTGTTCTGGACGCCTGCGATCCGCCCGAAATCACTTCGGCTAAGGTTTATCTCCAGCAAAATAATCTCGAGGCCGCTGAAGAACAGTTATTATTAGCTATCCAGAAATATCCGGATAATGCCCAGGCTTACTTGTTGATGGGCACATTAATTTATCGCCCGGCCAAACGTTTTGACGAGGCCAAGAAGATGTTCGAAAAAGCCAAAGAACTCGATCCCACCAAAGCCAAAGAATGCGATGATAATATTAAAGGTATCTGGGCTGAGTTGCATACCGAAGGCGCAAATTTGTTCAACAGCGCCCTGAAGGCGTTTCTGCCATTTGAAAAAGATTCGCTCCTAAGATTGGCCGCTGATGAATTTATTCGCGCTCTGGAATTTAAAGACGACGAGACGCCGACATACAACGGTCTGATAAAGTGTTTTTACATCCTGAACGACTCTGCCAATGTCGAAAAATATGGCAAGATAATGCTGGATAATAATATATTCGACGAAGATGTGGCAAATTACTATTTTCTGGTAGCCTGGAAGCCCGCTCGTCAGGCTGAGCTATTCGCCCAATTGAATCAGGTAATCGAAGCGCATCCGGATGCTCTCGAATTGCAGATCCTTCGTATTCAGTTCCTGGCTGAACTCGATCGCAATGAAGAGGCTCTCGAGCATGCCAATAAATTGATCGAAAATGATCCCTTCAATCTTGATCTTGTCTATATTGCCGCTCAGTTACTTACCAAACTCGGTAAATTCGATGAAGCTAAATATCAGTATCAAAAGGTGGTCGCCAGCGACCCGCAAAATCTTGAGCTACTGATCCGCGTTACCGAGGCAGTTTTCAAAAATAAAGATTGGTTGGAAGCCGAAGATTATTCCCGTAAAATTATCGAGCTGGATTCCAATAACGTTTTTGGCTATGAAGTCCTGTGGAAATCGCTCTACAATCAGGGCAACATCGAGGAAGCCGAAAAGTATCGTGCGCTTCAGAAGTCGTTAGAATAAAAGTTATTCTTTTGTAAAAAAAAAGCCGGATTAAATGTCCGGCTTTTTTTTATTCAATCAACCGATGCGGGCGCGCTTGTTTAAGTATTCGGTCAGCGCCAGATCCAGCGGACGGTCAGTAGTTAATAACACGTGGTCGATATTATTGACCCGGCATTGGATTTTGTAGTCTTCAATAAATAGCCGCATAGCCTGCCGGTAGGCTTCCTTGACCTGCCCCGGTTCAGTCAGCAAGGTATCTCGGTTTTCCAGATCAATGAATTTGGTCTGCCGCTTAAAATCAAATGCAATTTCCTGGGGATCGAGCACCTGAAAAACGATAACCTCGTGCCGTTTATGCCGGAAATGTTTCAGGGCATTGATCACGTCTTGCGGATTATCCAGTAAATCTGAGATTAGAATAATCAGTCCGCGTTTTTTTAACTTTTCAGCCATCTCATGCAACAATGGCGCGATAGCCGTTTCGGCGCTCGCCGAAGCATTCTCCAGGGCGCCGAGCACCTGATTGAGGTGGCTCTTTTTGGCGCTCGGCGGCAGATAAGCTGTGATCTCGGCATCAAAAAGCGTCAGACTGACCGCATCCTGCTGTTTAATCAACAGGTAGCCAAGCGCGGCCGCCAGATAACTGCCATAAGTCAGTTTGGATACGGCTGTCGATTTAAAACTCATTGAACCGCTTTTGTCCAGCAGAATATAAGATTTCAGATTGGTTTCTTCTTCAAATTGTTTGATGTAAAAGCGGTCGGTCTTGCCGTAAAGTTTCCAGTCGATATGTTTAATTTCATCGCCCGGCATATAGGGACGATGTTCGGCGAATTCTATCGAAAAACCGTGATAAGGGCTACGATGCAAACCGATGATAAAACCTTCGACAACCAATCGGGCGCGCAGAGACATATTATCCAACCGCGCGATAACCGCCGGATCGAGAAATTGGCGCTTATCCGATCTTTTTTCAAGCATAATCAGTAAGGGACAATTGTTCAGACCATCGATTCAAGTAATTTTTGGGTGATTTGATCGGTATCGATACCCTCGGCTTCGGCATTGAAGTTCGGGATAATGCGATGCCTCAGTACCGGTTTGGCCATTTTAACCACATCCTCAATAGCTGGAGTTGGACGACTATTTAAAATGGCGTTGGTTTTGGCGCCGAGGATCAGATACTGGCTGGCGCGCGGACCGGCGCCCCATTCCACCCATTTGCGAATGAATTCCGGCGCATCAGGATTGATCGGCCGCGAGGCCGTCACCAGTTTTACGGCAAATTCGACCACATTCGGAGCTACCGGAACACGTCTGACAAGCTGCTGAAATTGTAAAATATCCGCGCGATGCAATGCAATTTTCAGATCGGAATCAATATCAGCTGTGGTTGACTTTACAATCTCCAGCTCCTCCTCAAAAGTCGGGTAAGCAACTTTCAGGCTGAACATAAAGCGATCCAGCTGGGCTTCCGGCAACGGATAAGTGCCTTCCTGCTCAATTGGATTCTGAGTCGCCAGTACGAAAAACGGTTCTTCCAGCGCATGCGTCTCACCGGCGGCGGTTACCCGATGTTCTTGCATAGCTTCCAATAAAGCCGCTTGCGTTTTGGGCGGAGTACGGTTGATTTCATCCGCCAGAATGATATTGCCGAAAATCGGTCCCTTGAAAAACCGGAAAGCGCGCGCGCCGGTCATTTTATCCTCTTCGATGATTTCGGTACCGGTAATGTCAGACGGCATCAAATCGGGTGTAAACTGAATCCGGCTGAATTTCAAATCCAGCACCTGCGCCAGAGTTTTAATCATCAGCGTCTTGGCTAAGCCCGGCACTCCTATCAGCAGACAGTGTCCCTGAGAAAGCAGAGAAATTAAAATTTGTTCGATAATCTCGTGCTGACCAATTATAACCCGCCCAATTTCCTGATTAAGCCGCTGGCGGGCTTCGCTCAACGCTGTCAGCATTTCAACATCATTGGTGTGTTTCATATCTGTTCATCCTGATTTTGCTCTGAAAACGCCGTGAATCTAAGATATTCCGGTCAATTTGCCAATCATTTCCGCCGCCGATCAACGCGGATTGACACTGATCTATTTTTTCCCTGGTATCGACACGCCCGCGTTGGCACAGATTGACCGCGCAAACCTTTACTCCTGGCTGAGGTTAGATTCAACATCCGGAATGAAATAATATTTGCATAAAAAATCAACTATGTTATCTTTTGAAGTGAATACCGCTTATTTGACACAGCTATTTTTTTTGAAATTTGGGTTTTACACCGGCACTTGATCGGAAACTCAATCCACAACCGATGAGAAGTAATTTTCGAAACCCTTAACCATTTACGAATCAGGAGCAATAAATGATACCAACGGACTATTTAACCCAGCCACGTGATTTTAATTCAATTCCGCTCTGGCGAAAAATTACCAAAGAGCAGTGGCACGATCCCCTCTGGCAACGCAGAAACGCCATCCGGAAAGCTGACGAACTCAGTCAGGTGATTCAGCTCTCTGATATACAGAAAAGTGAAATTACCCGGACTATTGCAACTATGCGTTCCGAAGGCAAAGAGCCAATGCGAATTACTCCCTATTATGCTTCCTTAATGGCCGGCGATCCTTTTCATCCGGATTTGCTACCTGGCGAGGACGTCGCAAACCGGCTCGATCCGATTTTCTGGGAGGCGGTTCCCACTCCGGCGCATCTGCTCTTTCCCCGCACCGGTAGCGAAGACGCAATGAATGAAGAAAATCGCAGTTACGGAGCAGTTTACCAACGCTATCCTAATCGGGTCGCCCTCTTCGTCGGTGAAAATACCAATTGCGCTTCATTCTGCACCCATTGTCAACGTACTAAAAGCCTCGATCGCACAACCACCATCAGCCGCGATGATATCGACAAGGGTTTATTCTATATTGACTGGAACACAAATATAGATGAAGTGCTGGTGACCGGCGGTGACGCCCTGATGATCAGTCATGATCGTCTCGAATATGTTCTGACCCGGTTATCGAAAATCGATCATCTGCGAATTATTCGAATAGCGACACGGGTGCCAGTTACTCTTCCGGTGGCTGTCACCGAAGATTTACTCACGCTCATAGACAATGCCACAACCAATTCCGATAAATATGTTTATTTCATGACGCACATTAATCATTATCATGAAATCACTCCCGAATTCAAGGCCGCTATCGAACGGATTCACCGACACGGATATTCGGTGCGCAATCAAACCGTTTTATTAAGACATGTTAATGACAATCTCTGCACTTTGGCGGAAACCTGTCGACGGATGCTCTGGGCGGGCGTCGAGCCGTATTATCTACTGCAATGTCATCGCGAAAAAGGACTCGTTCATCTTATCACACCAATCCAAATTGGCAAAATCCTGATTAAAAATTTACAGGGCTGGCTGAGTGGGATGGCACGACCGGTTTATGCCGTCAATGTCGAAGGCGGAGGAGGAAAAGTAATCCTGATGCCTTCGGGACACGACACAATGCAAAACGGCTTTAACCTGGAAGAATATATCTCTGAAAGTATGGCCACTGTGTTCACCTGGGATAATAAAATCGTTGACGATTATGAAGCCCTCGGACGCGCCACCCAAACCGAATATGACGCGGCGATCGAATTAATGGATAAATTCATCGGACGACCGGGAGTATTTCGACCTTCTTTAATCATTACCGATGAACAGGGCAATCACATCACAACGACTAATAAGAGTCCCTTGCCTCAATTCACCAACCGCCAAAAAACTAAAATATTTAACTATAAAAAAGAGCGCGGCGAAATGCCGCTCACCAATCCGGCTTTGATTACCGGAGAACTTGATAGACATTACGTTAAATATTCCCATAAAGAGTAAAATCGGATTTATTTTACTTGGTGTTACAGGGTCTTATAAATTTTATAACGGTAAAAGTAATTTTTCTTTAAATTAAGGCATGATTTAGTTTCCAATGAG
>JALOAB010000065.1 GCA_023229045.1 Fidelibacterota bacterium | reverse complement strand
GCCATTAATCTGCAACAATTTTTCCAACTCATCCCAGCCGATGCGGAACGGATTATGTCGGAAAAAAATCTTCTGATATTCATTATTAAATTGGAGAATAATTATTGTATTTTGCGCACCAAAATCTGTCAGCCATTTTTCCACCAACCAGTCGGGATGCGAATATTCAATCGCCAGAGCCTGTGGTAGGGGGAGGCGGAGCAGACTCTCGCGCCACGCGCTTTCCGCCGGCAAATGCCGCAAAACGCCATTAATCAGGGGCGCCATTTGTGGCTGTTTGAGCTGATGAGTCGCCGCCACGGTTTCATTCACAGCGGCATGGATCGGTTTTTTCAATATCGCAATCTGCAAAGCGCCAACCCGTAATAGCTGGCGGGCCAGCTTCTCAAGCCGGTTTTTCGATGGAGAACGAGCCCGATCAATTAAATAATCCAGCAGACGTTTATACTGGACGACGCCCCTGACCAGCAAATAGATAAAATCGCGATCGGATTGATTATAATCGTGTGCATTGACAAATGCGTTAGTAGCCAATTCATAACCCTGCCCACTGGCGGGCAGAGAATTCAGAATTTTTGCGGCGGCGGCACGGGTATTCACGAGGCAAACCGATCCCCAACCTGCCCGGAGAAACCGCACAGAAATTCGGCAATGGATAATGGCTTGCGTCCTTCAAGCTGGAGTTCGGTTGGTTTCAGCAATCCACGTCCGGTTTGTATCGCTAAACCGGCTTTTTGACGACAGACAATCGTCCCCGGTACATCGGGATATACATTATTGTCAAAAGTCGCTTTCAGTATCTTCAATCTTCTGTCGCCAATAATCGTATATGCGCCTGGGATTGGAGAGAGCCCGTGAATGAGATTTTTTAATTCTTCGGCTGATTTGGACCAGTTAATTTTACCCATCTCGGGGAATATTTTCGGCGCCGGTGTCGCCGCATCATTATCCTGCGGAATCACTCTTATAGTTCCCGCTGTCAATCCATCCAGAGCTTTGACTAACAACCGCGCACCGGATTCCGCCAGGCGTGGCGCAAGCGTTCCGTAAGTATCATCCGGCTGAATGTCAATCCTTTCCTGTAACAGAATATCGCCTGTATCGACGGTAGGTTTGATCTGGAAAACCGTCACGCCGGTTGCGCGTTCACCATTGATCAAGGCCCAATTGATGGGCGCCGCACCGCGATATTTCGGTAGAAGTGAGGCGTGTAGATTGATCGCACCCAGGCGCGGGATGACAATCATCTCCGGCGGTAAAATCCGAAAAGCAACAACCACATACAGGTCGGTCTGAATCTCACGCAACCGAGCATGCAATTCCGGATCTTTTAATGAAACGGGTTGAAACACCGGCAGATTTTCATTTAGCGCCAGACATTTTACCGGCGTCGATTGGACTAGACAACCACGGCCACGCGCGACGTCCGGCCCGGTAACAACCGCCAATATTTCATGTCGTGAATCAACAATTGCCTGAAAGGCGGGCACAGCAAAATCCGGAGTGCCCATGAAAATTATTTTCATCAGATATCAGTCGATGTCCTTGGCAAACTTTCCACTGGCGGCTTTTTCTGCCAGACGTTTGAGCTTGGATTTTATAAAACTGCGTTTAAGCGAGCTGATCCGATCGGTAAAAACCCTGCCGTTGAGATGGTCGGTCTCATGCTGAACCACACGCGCCGGGAAGCCGCTAAATTCCCGTTCGATCACTTGATGATCTACATTTTCATAACGCAGAACAATCTTTTCGGCGCGCGGAACCTGTTCACGGATGCCAGGCAGGCTCAGACAGCCTTCTTCTTCAATGGATTCTCCTTCAGCCGAAATGATCTCGGGATTGATAATGACTACACGTTCCATTTTTTTGTCACGCAAAGAAAAATCGGCGACGAAAAAACGCAGATCCAAGCCGACCTGATTAGCCGATAAACCAATCCCGTCATCATCGTACATCGTCTCCCACATATCGATCAGGATGCGATCGAAATCTTTGGGCCTCTCAACCATCGGCGCCACTTTCTTATGCAGAATCGGACTACCGTAAATGTAAATCGGGAGAATTGCCATTCGTCTATGCTACTACTCTTTCCTGAGTTTTGTCGGCTACGGCACTGCGCGAAATATAAATTTTGATATCCTTGGCAATCCGGACGATGAGGATATTTTTATCCTTGACACCTTCGACTCTGCCATAAATTCCTCCGACGGTGACAATTTCGTCGCCGGGTTGGATTTCCTGCAACATTTTAGCCTTTTCGCGTTGTTTCTTGGCCTGCGGGCGAATCATCAGGAAATACATTAACACGATGATAGCCACAAATGGCAACAGCGACATGATTGGATTGGATGCCTGCGCTCCGCTCCCGGCTCCGCCGCCCATTGCCCCGGCATATAATAAACTATTCATCAAACCTCCATTTTTGTTACAATTTTAATCAATCTATTCGGTAATGGCAACCGCGACTGGTTTTATTCAGGCGCGCCGCGTGTAAAATCAGCATAGATGTTGTAGCCGCGTTGCGTAAACCGATCGTTTCGTCATTCAGTTGGCTATGCGCATAAAATTTTTCCACATCTCTTTGTAAACGCCATAAAATTCCACCCGCACGCTCCAGTTTCCGGGCGGTGCGGACGATCCCAACATAATTCCACATAGTATGCTTGATCGTCAAGCGATCCTGCTGAAATAAATCGGGATCGAGAGGTTCGGTTTCCTCTTTCCAGAGCGCCACTGCCGGCATAATAATTTCATCCTGGCGTATGCGTTCAAGGCAGTCGCGTCCGGTCAGTGTTCCGAAAACCAAACATTCGAGCAGAGAACTACTAGCCAGACGATTGGCGCCATGTAATCCGGTACAGGCCACTTCGCCGACTGCTTTCAGTCGCCTTATAGTAGTATTTCCCAGACCATCGACCGCCACACCGCCGCATTCGTAATGCGCGGCCGGTACGACCGGAATTCCTTCAGTCGCCATATCGACTTTAACCGCCAAACATTTTTCATAAATCTGCGGAAAGCGCTGTTTTAGCCATGTGGTGCTCTTATGCGTAATATCGAGATAGACAAAAGGCGTGCCGGTGCGACTGATTTCCTGCATAATACTGCGCGCTACTATATCGCGCGGCGCCAGAGAGCCGAGCGGGTGATAAAGCGGCATGAAATCTTCGCCATACTTGTTCCGCAGGATACCGCCCTCGCCGCGCACCGCTTCGCTGATCAGAAAGCGTTCGTCGTCTGTTGAAAAGAGGGTCGTAGGGTGAAACTGGATATATTCCATGTTCATCAGGCGAGCGCCCGCCCGATACGCCATGGCATAACCGTCACCGCGGGCATGATGCGGATTCGATGTATGCAAATAAAGCCGACCCAGACCGCCGGACGCTAATATAGTCATTTTAGCTAAAATCGGATGCGTTTCATCACTGTCCTGGAAATACACGTAAGCCCCCGCACAGGTACTCGGTTCGTATATATGCAAAGAATCCAGAGAGTGGTGCGCTAAAGTTATCAAATCAACACAGGTCGTGTTGGGCAGGATTTCGATATTGGAAACCTGTTTCAGTCTATCATAAAAACGTTCCAGGATCGCCCTGCCGGTATAATCCTTTACGAAAGCAATCCGCTCCCGGATATGCGAACCCTCACGAGTCAGGGCAATTTCACCGGTCTCGGTTCGGTCAAACGGCACCTTCAGGTCATTAATTAAAATTTCATCAATAAGACGCGGACCATTTTCATAAACGGTTTTTACCATTTTTTCGTTTACCAGATCGGCGCCGGTGCGCTGAAAATCATCCAGAAAATCCTTATAAGTGTCCTGCGGATTACGATAGATTATGCCGCCCTGAGCCTGGTAAGAAGAGGAAAGATTGGAGTCTTTATTAATGCTCAGCAGAATGACTTGCAAGCCCATCTGCGCGGCCGCGTAGGACGCCGCACAGCCCGCCAGGCCACTGCCAATTACCAATACATCGGTTTCGCTAAATGGTTCGGCAGACTTCATTTTGGTAAATCCAGCATTTTTTGGACAGCGATCAGAGCGTCTGCCCGGAGATTTTCGGGTACCATCACCTGATTAACCAGATTTCCGGCGCTAAGGCATTCCAGTTGATACAGTAAATGGATCGGCGTTATCATGGCCATCGTGCGACACATACTGGCTTTTTCGTTTAATAGAATAACTTGCCGGTCGGGAAATTGTTTAGCCAGTCGGTAAACCAAATTCCTTTCTGTGCCGACTCCCCAGGCGCTACCGGGTTCGCCGGCGCTGACAGTCCTGATTATATATTCAGTACTTCCCATAAAATCGGCATTGCGGGCGACTTCGGCGGGACATTCCGGGTGCACAATAATTTTAATGCCCGGAATTGACTTCCTTAAGCGTTCAATATCGCTCATGAAGAAAGCCTGATGCACACAGCAGAATCCATTCCATAGAATTAAGCGCGCATTCTTTATCTGCCGCATAAATTCAGCGTCCACCGGTCGTTTCGGATCATACATGATTATTTCTTCCGGCGCAATTCCCATTTTTGTGGCGACATTACGACCAAGATGTTGATCCGGGAAAAAGAATACTTTCGACTTTTGCTCCCAGGCCCATTCCAGTGCGGCTTGGGCGCTGGACGAGGTACAGACGATTCCACCGTTTTGACCGCAAAAGGCTTTCAGATCGAGGTGTGAATTTATATAGGTCACAGGAATCGGGTTGTCCCTGGTAATCTCCTGAATTTTTTGCCAGGCATACGTGACCGCGCCGATGTCAGCCATATCGGCCAGCGAGCACCCGGCGTCGATATTCGGCAGGAATACTTTCTGCTGGGCGGTGGTCAGCAAGTCGGCGGTTTCCGCCATAAAATGCACCCCGCAAAAGACGATGAATTCCGCATCGGTCTCGGCCGCCCGGCGCGACAGGGCGAAAGAGTCGCCGATCGCATCCGCCTGCCGAACAATCTGGTCTTGCTGATAATGATGGACTAGAATTAACAGGCGCCGACCGAACCAATCGCGAATTTTCTTGATGCGCCGGTCGATCTCTGCATTTGAAAGCCTTGATAGATTAGATGGAGGGTAAGAGATATTTATATTCATTTATATTATGGATGATTCCTGAAATTTATTTTTCCAATGAACGCGACATAAGTTACGCACTATTTACGTCATTTTCCTCAAGATGTTTCCGACGGCGCTCTGCGCGACGTAATTGATTTTCGTCCGAATGATCGGCTTCTATCGGATAATTGCTAAAAAATTCCGCCTGCCATTTTGCATATTCGCCGGCCAGAATTGCCTGGCGGGCGCGACTAACCAATTCGAGAAAAAAATGAATATTATGAATTGTGTTCAGGCGTAAGCCGGTCATTTCGCCATTCATAAACAGGTGGCGCAGGTAGGCGCGAGAAAAATTGCGACAGGTATAGCAGGTGCAGTTTTCGTCCGGCGGAGTAAAGTCCATCCGGTGCTGGCTTTGTTTCAGAATAATGCGTCCCTTCCAGGTGTATAGGGTGCCGTTACGGGCATTGCGCGATGGCAAAACACAATCGAACATATCGATTCCGTGACCAATCGCCCGCACGATGTCTTCCGGTTTGCCGACTCCCATCAGGTAATGCGGTTTATTTTGGGGTAACTGGGGAGCGATCCGCGACAGGATTTCAAACATCTGCTCTTTGGGTTCACCAACGGCCAGTCCGCCGATTGCATATCCGTCAAAGTCCATCTCTGCCAAAGCCTCGACGCTTTCTTCCCGCAGATCCGGATAGACCGACCCCTGAACGATTCCGAACTGATACTGGCGGTGCCCGTAAAGCGCCTTTAGTTTGAGAAAATGTTCCCGCGAGAGGCGTTCCCAGCGATGGGTGCGCTCCAGAGCTTTGCGGGCATATTCATAATCGCACGGATAGGGCGTACATTCGTCAAAAGCCATGACGATATCGGCACCGAGTACGCGCTGAATTTCCATAGAAATTGCCGGCGAGAGACGATGCTCCGAACCATCAATATGTGAACGAAACACGATCTCGTCTTCGGTCAGCTTGCCGAGGTGCGCCAGGCTGAAGACCTGGAAACCGCCACTGTCGGTCAAAATCGGTCCGTCCCAGGCATTGAAACAATGCAGACCGCCGGCCGCCTGAATCACGTCCAGACCGGGACGCAAATAGAGGTGATAGGTATTACCGAGAATAATTTGGGCGCGGCAATCTTTCAATTCGGCCGGCGTTAGGGTCTTTACTACACCATGAGTGCCAACTGGCATGAAAGCCGGAGTTTCGACTTTGCCATGATCAGTTATAAACATACCGGCTCGGGCGTTAGTTTTATCTTCGGGAGCCTTAATTTCAAAGGTAAGGGCAGGATTATTTTTATTGTCGCGAGTTTGTGACATAGGAGAGATAGAAAATTAAAATATATGCCCAAAGAGCTGGCTTAAGGAATCGATGCCGGTGACTTTGGATTTTAATTCTTTGTCAAGAACCTTCATCCCGGATTTAGGTATATATACGGTTGTATATCCAAACTTAAGAGCTTCACGGATACGGTTTTCAAGAAATGGAACGCCGCGAACTTCCCCGACCAGCCCGACTTCGCCAATAAAAGTAGCGGTAGGCTCGAGTGGGACGTCTTTGCAGCTGGAGGCGACCGCGGCGGTTATGCCCAGATCAATAGCCGTTTCGTCGATCCTGAATCCGCCCGCCAGATTTACGAAAACATCCTGGGTTCGCAAGGGTAGGCCGGTGCGCTTTTCCAGCACGGCAATCAACATAACAAAACGCCGATAATCAATGCCGTTAGCGGAGCGTTGCGGTGTACCGTATGAGGTTTGGGTAACCAGAGCCTGAGCTTCAATTAAAAACGGGCGGGTGCCCTCCATGCTGACCGTTACGGCTGAACCGGCAACATGTTGCCGGCGTTCAGACAGAAAGAAACCGGCTGGATTTTCGACTGGAATCAGACCGCGGTCCTTCATCTCGAAGATGCCAACCTCATTAGTCGATCCGAACCGATTCTTGACAGCTCTCAGGGTACGATAAAAATTACTCTTGCCACCCTCCAGATAAAGCACCGTATCAACGAGATGCTCCAGAACTTTGGGGCCGGCAATCATGCCGTCCTTGGTAATGTGACCGACGAAAACCGTTGTCAGGTTAAGTTCCTTGGAAAGACGCAGGAGTTTGCCGGCGCATTCCCGCACCTGGGTGACACTACCGGGTACATTTTCAAACTGATCCGAAAAAACGGTTTGGATTGAATCGATCACGACCGCCGTCGGTCGCTGGGCCTCCATTTGATAAAGAATATTCTCAAGATTATTCTCGCAGGCGACATAAATGCGCTTATCTTCAATTCCCAAACGACGGGCACGCAAAGCCAGCTGTTCTTCGGATTCTTCACCGGAAAAATAGAGCAGGTTGTCGCCCTTTAATTTTGTCAAAACCTGCATGATGAGGGTTGATTTTCCAATTCCGGGTTCGCCACCGATCAGGACCACCGAACCGCTTACAAAGCCACCTCCTAAAACCCGGTCGAATTCGGAAATACCGGTTATCAGCCGCTCGCTCGATGCGGAGTGCGCCTGATTAAGCGGCACCAGATTGCGGCGTATGGCAAGCGCATCGGAAGTTTTGGCTTTTTTCCGGACTGTTTCAGCAAGGAAGGAATTCCAGGCGCCGCAATCCGGACATTTTCCCAGCCATTTCGGTTGAACCGCGCCACACTCCTTGCAGACAAAAACGTTTTTGCTTTTATCGGCCATCAGGATTATTCACAGTTATGCTTTTTCTTATAAATCCAAGCCATTTCGGCCCATCATATAACAATAAACCGGCAAAAATCAGAAACATTCCGCCAACCTCGCGCCAGGTTACAATTTCACTCAGGCAGAGAGCCCCCAGCAATGTCGCAAAAATTGGAGTGATAAAGGTTATCATTGAGAGCTTTATTACGTTGATCGTTTTTAACAAATCATAATATAAATAAAAAGCCAGCGCCGATCCGAATAATCCGAGATAGACCGCCGAGCCGATGTTTTTAAAATTCCAAACCATCTTCGACCATTCTCCCAAAAGTGTTGCGCCAACAAGATGAACCACGGCGGCGATCGCCATAGCCATAGCCGTCAGGGTTAATGAATCGTATGATTGATGGTTCGTCTTCAGGTAAACGTTTGGCCAGGCCGCAACGCCTACTCCTACCAATACTATAAATGAACCCCAAAGCAAGCTCATACTAAATATTAATTGCCTATCAGAAAGAATGGCGGTGACGCCTACCAGGGCGATTGCTATAGCCAAAATTTGCAATTTACCGATGCGTTCGCTCGGAATAGAAAAATGGGCAAAAACACCAACCGCAATTGGCAAGGACGCCCATAAAATCGACGTCAAGCCGCTCGATATAAATTTTTCACCCCAATAGGTACAGAAATAACCAAGCGCCATAGTCAATAATCCAACGATCAGGTAATTCCTGATTGAAGCGCGGTTAAACAATATTGACCGTCTTTTCCACAAAATCATTCCGCCTAACACCAGGGCGGCAATACCGAAACGCAACGCCAGACCAACCATCGGCGGGGTTTGATCAATACCAATCTTGATCATCGCCCAGGTCGTGCTCCAGATAATACAAACAATGGCAAACTTAAAATATTTCATCTCAATAAATTTTAATTTTGATAACTCGCAAAACTAATCAGCGCGGGGATTAAGAACAAATACTTTTAAACGTAAAATGTCCGTTTGGCTTAGAAATCCGTTCCGAGCGAGAAGTACCATCTCGGACTATATGTTCGCTGAAAATCGAAACGCCAGGCCACATCAATTTTCAACACAAAATATCCCAGATAAATGCGTGTCCCAAAGCCATATCCGGCAACCATATCGTCCATCATAAACCCATTTATTGGATCGTTTTGGAAAGGATGGAACTTGTCGCCATACCAGGTTGAGCCAAAATCCAGAAAGGTCGTTCCCTGAATGCCGCCCAGAACAAGCGGAACAGGCCACCCCAGCGCTAAATATTTAATAAACGGATAACGAAATTCCAGATTGAACAGAAAGTAGCGGTCGCCGACCTTCTCGCGATATAAAGCGCCCCGTAGGGGAGTAATAAAATCTGAAAAATAGATATTCTGAACCAAAGTGGAGTCATTAGTAAAAATATCCCTCCGGTAGTCATAATTGATCCAGTTATCTTCGCCGCCCAGGAAGAAGCGCTGAGCATTTTTTCCATTACTGAAACCGGTCGAAAGGCGCAACCCGAAAGAATAGTCCATATTGATTTTTAAATAACGGCGAATATCGGCCTGCATGCTATAGAATCCCAGGCTGGACGCCTGGTATTTCGGGCTGACAATGAAATCTAACCGCGCCCGCCAACCATCAATCGGAGACAAATAGCCCCACAGTGAATTATCAAAAACAAAACCGATCCGCGGCAGGAGCGTGCTAATCTTATTGGTTGAGATCGTCTCGCCGGTAAGCGCCCAAATCTGTTTCTGCTCAACATTATATGATACTATACCGAGCTCAACTCGGGAAAAATGACTCGACGGCCGCGAAACCGAAAAATCGACACCATAGTTTCTCAACCGGTAAAGTTCAAAAAAGCTATATTGCCAAAAGTTGGCTGAGTGAAATCCAGCCAATCCCCAGTTAGCCCGCTTGGCTAGATACATATAGGACAGATAGTAATCGCTGTTTTCCAGATCGATATACATCTCGGTTCCGAAGGTTAGCTGGTGATCACCTAAAATGTCGCTGAAGCTGAAAACCGTAGACCCCTGTGGCCCCCAGAGATTACTCCAGCCAGCCTGGCTATAGACCATATCGAGAGTAAACCTGGTTTTATACGGTACAACCGTATATTTTCCACTGCGGCTGGTTAGGGTGTCGTGTTTTTCAGCTACGG
>JALOAB010000064.1 GCA_023229045.1 Fidelibacterota bacterium | reverse complement strand
TGCACATAAGTATCCGGAATATCGGGAATATCGAAGTTCATGACACAGGACAGTTCGTCGATGTCCAAACCGCGCGAGGCAATATCGGAAGCCACCAGAACCCGAACGGCTCGCTTTTTAAAACCCGACAGGGCCTGCTGACGCGCATTCTGGGTCTTGTCGCCGTGAATTGCATTCGATCTGATCCCGTTGATATTCAAATATTTTGCAAGTTTGTCGGCGCCGTACTTCGTGCGCGTAAAAACCAGCGCCGTTTCAAGGGTCGGATCTTTCAGAACATGCAGAATCAAGCTCTTTTTGTGTTCTTTATCTACGTAATAGACCGATTGTTGGATGGCTTCGGTGGTAATCTTCACCGGCGCGATGTTTACCTTGCTCGGCTGATTGACAATCGCGGCGGCCAGGTCGGTCACTTCCTTCGGCATCGTAGCCGAAAAGAAAAGCGATTGGCGGCGAGCGGGCAGTTCGGTGATAATTTTCCGCACGTCGTGAATGAAGCCCATGTCGAGCATGCGATCGGCTTCGTCCAGCACGAAAAAACGAATACTCTGGAGATTAACGTAGCCCTGATCCATCAGGTCGAGCAATCGCCCGGGTGTGGCAATCAGAATATCTATCCCTTTTTGCAGGGCATTGGTTTGCTGGAGCTGCTTGACGCCACCGTAAATGACGGTATGCCGCAGATCGGTGAATCTTCCATAAGCCGCAAAGCTGTCGCCGATCTGGATTGCCAGTTCGCGTGTCGGCGTCACTACCAGCGCCCGGATTTTCCGCCGGCCTTTGCTATAATCCTGGTTTTGGCTAAGCATTTGAATAATCGGAATGGCAAAGGCGGCCGTTTTGCCGGTGCCGGTCTGGGCCGAACCGAGCACGTCTTTGCCTTCCAAAATGATCGGTATGGCTTGTTTTTGGATTGGAGTTGGAATCGAATAACCTTCGATTTTCAGAGCCCTTTGAATCGGCTCGATGAGGTTTAATTTGTCAAATGACATACTGTACTTTCTAATAGGCTAACGAGATTCAGATCGTTTTCCGGTTCGCAGGAAGCCTTTTTTCTGGTTGAAGGAGAAACTATCTTCTCCCGATTGTTTTTATTCTTTATAATTAATTTTCCCTGGTCGTATGGGGTGGCTTTATAGGAAAATCGTACCGCGATTTTAGATTTTCCGTTCGGTAGATTTAGCGATCCAGAATACGATTTAGTTGATTTTGGGTTAAGTTTACAAAATCCTGGTACTTTTCCGGTTGCCGGCGGTTGATATAAAACAGCAACAATCCGGCGACCTCATTCCGGATTTGGGCTTTGAGACTATCGGATTCTTTTTTCGTCATAATTTTTTCAGCGATGCAGTAAGCCCATTCCTCATAACACAAACTGTCAGCCAGGTAATAAATTGTCTCGATAGTGGATTGTTTACTGGAGATATCCGCAACTTTTTCCAGAAAAAATAACTCGAAAATTCCCGGGTATTGTACGAAATACTTCACATAGGCGTTAATAATCGCTTTGATCTTTTCAATCCCGTGCATATCGGGGGTGGTTTCGTTGCGGACAAATGCGGCACATTCGACCTGGAAATCCTTGACGCAGACGAAAATCAGGTCTTTAGCGTCGTTGAAGTAATTATAAAGCGTAGCGTATGAATAACCAGCCCGGTCCGCAATATTCCGGACGCTGACACTCTTGAGCCCTTCGCCTTTCAGCAACTCCTTGGTGGCCTCGATGAAGTAACCGCGAATACGCTGTTCCTGTATTTCTTTTTTAACCACTATTAACATTCCTTTAAATATTTAACGGCGGTAATATAATTAACACTGTTAATATATCCAAGTGTTCTTTTATTGCCGGTATTTTTATTCACTAATTTGAATGGAACAGAACAATTTCGCGCCTTAAAGCCTCAGTAGTAAAAAACGATTTGCTAATTTCGTTTATCCTTTTTACTATTTGAGCGTGAATACGGCGTACGACAGTCCAGATACTTTACTATAAAATAGCAAGTATCACTCGGTCTTAAAATCAAGGTTATGAGTGTAAAAAGGGGAATTTAATGGGTCCGAAGAAAGGTCATAACGAAAGCAATATTTCGCCGACAGAAAATCACTTGCCGACCGATCTGTCCCGGGCTATCTGGGAAAAATCACTCGACGGTCTGTGCCTGATCGATTCAAACGGTATGATCGTCAGAGTAAACCCGGTATTCTGTCAGATGATTGGCAAAACCCAAACCGAGTTGGAAGGCCAACTCCTGCCAGTCATCTATGCAGAGCAAGATGGTCGGACAGTATTGACCGAGACGATCAAGCAGATTCAGCAAAAAAAGATTTTTTCCCGCCTTGAACGTAATGCAATTCTATGGAATGGTCGCGAGATTTGGTTTGAACTGTGTAATTCACTGATTGAGCCGGAGTTTGGCCATTGTATGTTATTAGGTATTTTCCGGGATATTACCGAACATCGCCAGACCGAACAAGCCCTCCGGGAGTCGGAACGAAAACTGTCCACCCTGGTGGTGAATTTGCCGGGCGCGGCTTACAGGTGTTTAAATGATGCCGCGCGAACGATGATTTTTATCAGCGAGGAATGTCAAGCATTGACCGGCTACCCCGCCTCGGATTTAATCGAGAATAAAAAAATATCATATAATCAGATTATTCTTCCGGAAGATCGGGAATATATAAGCAAAGAAATTCAAACCGCGCTGAAAGAAAATAGCCACTTCCAATTGCTCTACCGGATAGTAACACCAGAAAATGAGGAGAAGTGGGTCTGGGAACAGGGCATTGGAATATATGATGAAAAAGAGCAATTCTTAGCAATCGAAGGTTTTATACTGGATATAAGCGATAAGGTCAAAACCTATGCCGCCCTGCAAAGCACCGAGACGCGTTTTTGTTCGGTCTGGGATGGTAGTTTTGATGGAATGCGCCTGACGGATAAAGATGGTAAAATGGTTGCCGTCAACGATGCATTTTGCCGACAGGTGGGTATGCGGAAATCCAACCTTGAAGGCGCCAGTATGGGGATTATATATCCTGTCGAACAGCGCGCCGCCATTGAGAAGCAATACTGTGAAAACTTTAAAAAACGTAGCATCAAATCACAGGTTGAAGCCTGCATCCAGCTCTGGAATGATCAAACCCTGTGGTTTGAAATATCCAGCTCCTTTATTGAAAACGGCGAACAAACTTGTATGCTGAGCATATTCAGGAATGTTACCAAGCGCAAAAAGATCGAAGCCGACCTTGCCGATTCAGCCCGCCGTTTTCGCTGGTTGTACGAATTCGCTCCAATTGCCTATCACACCATCACCCCCGAGGGCACCATTATCGACGTCAATCGTCAGTGGTGTCGGATCATGGGCTACGATAAGGAGGAAGTCTGTGGACGCCCAATCTTTGATTTTGTGATAAAAAGTGAAAGAGAGGCGGCGCGCCGTTCTTTCGCTGAAAAAAAACTTAGCAAGCAACCCTACATTACCGGACACGAACGCCGTTATTTGACAAAGAGCGGAGAAGTGCGAACTTTCGCCATCTCCGACTATTTTATTGTGAGCGAGGATGGTATTATTCACTCGATTCAAACCACAATGTCAGATATTACCGAGCTCAAACTGACCGAAGAGGCGCTCCGCCTGAGTGAAGCTAAATTTCGCAATTTGGTCGAGTCCAGCCTGGACATTATCTGGCAGGTGGACAACTCGGGGAAAATATTATATGTCAGCCCGAATGCTAAAGACGTTCTGAGGCGCGCTCCCGATAAGATCATCGGCAAGTTATTTATGGATATTTTTCCATCCCATTCTGTAGGCGGTCACCTGAAAAATATCGCTAAACTTTTTGCGCAACATAAGGCTATCAAGAATTATGAATTAGTCATTACCAATCGTCATGGTCAGGAAACAATCCTGGAGGTCAATGCCGTCCCTTCCTATGATGGCGGCGCCGTGCCGGTCGGTTATATCGGAACTGCCCGTGACATTACCCTGCAGAAAGCGGCTGAAAAGGAACAAATCACGGTTCAAAAGCTGGAATCACTGTGCCTGTTGGCAGGCGGCATTGCCCATGATTTCAATAATTTGCTGGTTGGTATTCTGGGAAATATATCGCTCGCGAAAATGAAGATTGACGATCCGGAGATTCACCGTATTATCGAGCGGGCGGAACAAGCCGCTCTGCGTTCGCGTGACCTGACTCAGCAATTGTTGACCTTTGCCAAGGGCGGCGCGCCAATCAAGGAAAAGATCTCGATTGCCAAATTCCTACGGGAGACAGTCGAATTTGCTCTGGCTGGCTCAACGATCTCCTGCCGATTCGATCTTGCTGATGAACTTCCCCAGATCGAGGCTGACCGCGGTCAGCTGACCCAGGTGATTCAGAATCTGACTATCAATGCCGTGCAAGCGATGCCGAGCAGTGGCAAATTAACCATTACGGCAACTGCCGTCGATATCAATCCCACAATTAAACTACCGGTGAACTCCGGATATTATCTTAAAATTGGCATAAGCGATACGGGGATCGGCATCCCGCATAAACTTTTGACTAAAATTTTTGATCCCTATTTCAGCACTAAACCACATGGCAGTGGTCTTGGTTTGTCGGTTGTCTATTCGATTATTCAAAAACATTCCGGGTATATTTTTGTGGAATCCAAACCAGGCATCGGCACGACTTTTACGATTTATCTGCCAGCCATTCCCGGCGAGACAAAGGAATCCTCCCGACAAGAGGTCGCCATTCCACATGGCAGTGGAAAAGTTTTGGTAATGGATGATGATGAGCTAATCCGTGAAGTAGCCGTTGGAATGATCAGTAGTCTGGGATATGAGGTTCACCCGGCCCGGAATGGCGAAGCCGCTATCCAATTGTATAAATCGGCATTAGATACCGGGAAACCATTCGACATTGTCATAATGGATCTGACCATTATCGGTGGAATGGGCGGCAAAGAGACCATCGTGGAATTGAAGAAAATCGACCCCCAGATAAAAGCTTTGGTGTCCAGCGGCTATTCAACCGATCCGATCATGTCCGCCCCCGAGAAATATGGATTTTTGGGCGTAATTGCCAAACCGTACCGCATGGAAGATCTCAGCCGTATTTTAAAAACGCATGTGGTGCTTTAAGCCCAAATATTTAGTAAATAACCGCCTAAATTTTGTCACTATTAAAGGAGTAGAATTTTTACTTCCATGACAACCAAACCCTACCATAAACAGTCACTACAATATTGTTATTTGTTTTGTAATTATTTCGGAGTGAGCTGTGAGAAAAATCTTTAAGTTTTTGGTGGCATTCGTTCTAATTAGCTGGACAGCTGGTCCGGTAGCCTTTGCCGCGCAGGTTCAAGCTACCCGGACCGATGAGCCGATCCGGATCGATGGTGTTTTAGGTGAGGATATCTGGCAAACGGCCATTGTAGCGCCGCCTTTGATTCAGGACGAACCGAATGAAGGCGCCGAGCCCAGCCAGTCGTCCGAAATCCGTATCCTGTATGATGAAAGGGCTCTTTATGTCGGCGCCCGATTATACGACTCATCTCCAGACTCGATTGTGGCGCGCCTGGGACGACGCGATTCAGACTGGAATACGGATTTATTTTTAATTGGCCTAAGCCCCTTTAATGACAAACGCACGGCCTATTTTTTTGGATTATCGGCCGCCGGCGCGATTTTTGACGGAAGATTTTACAATGATGATTGGCAGGACAATACCTGGGATGGTGTTTGGGAAGGGGCGGTTCAACGCGACCGGCACGGCTGGACGGCCGAGATGCGCATCCCCTTTTCACAATTGCGTTTTAAGAAAAGCGATGATTATACCTGGGGCGTCGCCCTGTATCGCAAGATTCAACGCCGGAAAGAAGAAGATTTAAGTTTCATTACTCCGCGCAATGAATCAGGAATGGTATCGCGATTCATTGATTTGGTAGGGATAAAAGACATAGACGCCAGACGAAAAGCCGAAATCATGCCTTATCTCAGGGGCAAGGGCGAATATTTAGATGTGGAACCGCAGGATCCGTTTAATGATGGCTCCCGCTATTTTGCGGACGCTGGCGCTGATTTAAAAATCGGGGTGGGCAATAACCTGACTATTGACGGTACTATCAATCCTGATTTCGGTCAGGTGGAAGTCGATCCGGCGGTTATCAATCTGTCCGATGTAGAGACCTATTTTGATGAAAAACGCCCCTTCTTTATCGAGGGATCGGACATTTTTAACTTTGGTTATGGTGGTTCCAATAACTATTGGAACATGAATTTTTCGACACCCAATCTGTTTTACAGCCGACGCATCGGACGCGCCCCGCAACGCGATCTTTCGGAGTATGATTATACCGACGTACCGGAAGGAGCGCGTATAATTTCAGCCGGCAAATTGACCGGCAAGATCGGAGATAATTGGAACATTGGTTTGTTAAACGCCCTGACTGCGCGCGAATTTGCCAGGGTCAGCCCGAATGACTTGGATTCACAGACGGAAGCGGAACCACTGACCAACTATACCGTCCTCCGGACCCAAAAAGAATTCCAGGGCGGCCGTCATGGTCTGGGAATCATATCGACCGCCACTCGGCGCTTTTTTAAGGATGAAGATATCGCTGATTATCTCGGTTCGAATTCTCTAGTTGTAGGAGTGGACGGTTGGACTTTTCTAGATACGGCTAAAACCTGGGTAATTGCCGGCTGGGGCGGATTGTCGAATATTGAGGGCAATCAGACTTACATGTCGGCGATCCAGAAAAACTCAATTCATTATCTCCAGCGTCCGGATGTTGACCATTTAGGGGTTGATAGTACGGCCACCTCGCTGACCGGTTTCGCGACCCGCCTGAACCTTAACAAACAGAAGGGCAATGTAATTTTCAACGCGGCATTCGGGTTGATCGATCCTAAGTTCGATGTTAACGATCTGGGATATTTATCGAGAGGCGATATAGTCAATTATCACATTGGCGCCGGCTATCGGTGGACCAAGCCTACTAATTATTATCGTACTTTACAGTTTATTCTGGCGCATACGATGGGCGCGGACTGCGGCGGCAATTTAACCAATAACGGCATTATGACTTTCGGGTATGTCCAGTTTCCAAACTATTATTGGATTGATTACGGCGGCGGCTACTTTTTCGAGACTTATGACAGCCGTCTGACGCGCGGCGGACCGCTGGCGATCGCGCCAACCGGCGTCTGGGGTCAATTAGAAATGTCAACCGATGAGCGTAAACCGCTGGTTTTCGAGCTGTACTACGAAGCCAGCGGCAATGACAGCGCCTCGATCAGCCATTATTTGGAAACCGGGATAAACTGGAAAATCGCCGACAATCTTATTTTTGAATTTTCACCCAGCATTTCCATCAATGAGAATTATGCTCAGTATGTCGATGTTTTTGACGATCCCTATGCCGACCTTACCTACGACAAACGCTATGTTTTTGCGAAGATGTATCAAAAGACCGTTTCAGCCAGCCTGCGCCTGGATTGGACTTTCACCCCGCGCCTGACCCTGCAGTTGTATGCCCAACCGCTTTATGCGGCCGGCGATTTTAAGCAGTTCAAGGAATTGGCGCGTCCGAAAAGCTATCGATTCAATGTTTATGGCGAAAGCGGCTCGACTATTTCATCGGATTTGAAAGTCGATCCGGATGGCTCTGGTCCGGCTTCTGAGTTTAGTATTGATAACCCCAATTTTAATACCTATAGTTTCCGTTCCAGCACTGTTCTGCGCTGGGAATTTTCTCCCGGCTCGGCTCTCTATCTGGTCTGGACTCATAACCGCTATGAAAATGATGATCATGCGGATTTCGATCTGAGTCGCTCCGTCAGTCGCATCAGGAAGATTGAACCTGATAATATCTTTATGGTAAAGGCTACTTATTGGTTCAATATCTGATTACAGCCGCAGATTTACGCGGATAAATACGGATAAAGAAAAAATTATTTCCCGAAATAAATGGAGCCTAAAGTGAAAGAACTTTCTGATTTACCAAAAGCGATTCTCATCGGCAATTCCGACGGTATGGGGTTGGCTGCCACGCAACGACTACTGGCGGCCGGCTGGGATATCACCGGTGTTTCGAGAAGCGACTCGCCGATTAAAGACGCCGCCTATCGGCACCACGTTGCAGACGTCAGCGAGGCCGCCTATGTTGACTTTATGAACGAGCTGGTCCAAATAAAATCTTACGATCTTTGTATCTACTTCGCGGGGATCGGAGAACTATTGGATCCTTTGGATATGCGCGCCGAAGCCAAAATCATTGACGTGAATCTGACCGGAATGGTCAAAACGGCCGCCGCCGTGATTCCCGGGATGGTCAGGAGAGAACGGGGTCATTTCATCGGTATTTCCAGTCTGGCGGACGAATTATTCTCAGCCGAGGCGCCTTCTTATCATGTCTCGAAAGCCGGTTTCTCGAATTATCTCGGCGGTCTGGCCCTGGCCTTAAAGTCCCGGGGAGTAAATGTAACCAACGTCCGGTTTGGATTCGTCGATACCAAAATGGCTAAGGGTGACGTTAAACCATTTATGCTGAGCGTCGAAAAAGCGGTTGATCACCTGGAAATCTGTATTCGCCGGCGGCCGGTTCGCTACACCGCCCCCCGCATTGCTGTTCCACTCATCAAGTTTCGAAAGTTCATGATGAATCTGACAGCTTAGAATCCGGCCAAAGAACACGACGCGACATCCAAGAATTAAAAGATTCATCGATAGCTATAGAGAACCGAATTAAATTCTACCAAATGAATAAAATGTCGTCAAACCGGATGCGAAAGGGGAAATAGCATGGCAACTTACTTGATTATCGAGGTAACGCGGGTGAAGGACGAGGCGCAGTACCAACGCTATGTGCAAGCCGCGCGGGCGATCGTCAAGAAGCACCACGGCGAGTACCTGATCCGCAGCCGCGACATCCAACTCGTCACCGGAACAACCAAACCCGAACGCCTCATCTTGGTGAAGTTTCCCGATGCGCAGACCGCCAAAACCTGCTTCGATGCGGCGGAATATCGCACCCTGACACCGATGCGGGAACGGGCAGTGGAATCGGGAGCATTTTTGGTTAATCAATAGCGGAATGCTCAATTTAAAAAATGTTTTTATCGTAAATAAATATGGATTTAAAAATATATATTTGTATGAACACCCTGTGTATGCCTCATCATTTTAGTCCTATCTAAAAGAGGAAAAAGATTCCTTTTTAAAGGTTTTAGACTCTCACATAATAACGTTTCTTTTTTAATAATCAAAAACTCTCTGCATTTATCGCTCCGGGTTTTAAATTATCGCCCGTGAAAACGATGAATGTTTATAATATTTTTTACCCGACGCCTGAAAACAAAACCGCCCGCCGGGTATTTAGTTTTGGAGAATCGACAGAATGGTTGCAGAACCTGAAAACAATGATCAACAGGCCCGCGATGCGGAACTTATCCGGAAAATTCGCACGCGCGTAGCCGAAGTGCAGGAATTAGTTGACGAAATGAAAACCAGATTGATCGATAAAGAGTAGTCTTTTATACCGATAATCCTGTCCGGAAAAATTCCCGACAGCCCTATAATCTGAGGAGAATTCGTTGAAAATTATTATTCCCATCAAGCAAGTCCCGGAAACCAGCAATGTCAAGATGGATCCGGTGACCGGCACGATGGTGCGTGAAGGCGTCGAGCCGATCATCAATCCTCTCGACCTGTACGCCATCGAAGCCGGCGTGCAATTGAAGGAAAAATTCGGCGGCAAGGTCATCGCCGTGACCATGGGTCCAGCCAAAGCCGAATTAGCCATCAGGGAAGCGGTCGCCATGGGCTGTGATGACGGCGTACTCTTAAGCCACAAAGCCTTTGCGGGCGCCGACACCTGGGCGACCTCGTACGTGTTGGCGCAAGCTATTCGTAAGCTGGCGCCGTTCGACCTGATCCTGTGCGGCGAACGCGCTACCGACGGCGACACCGGTCAGGTCGGTCCGGGCATTGCCGCCTGGCTCGA
>JALOAB010000063.1 GCA_023229045.1 Fidelibacterota bacterium | reverse complement strand
ATGGTCTTGATTTGCTGAATCAGTTCCATACCCACCAAATGAATATCATCCAGCCGACCGACGAACGGACTGACATAAGTGGCGCCGGCTTTGGCCGCCAGGAGCGCCTGCAAAGGCGAAAAGATCAGAGTCGTATTGGTACGGATACCCTTTTGGGTCAGCATCTTGATGGCTTTCAGACCTTCCAGTGTGATGGGAATTTTTATGATGATATTTTTATGTAAAGCCGCCAGGTCTTCGGCCTCGCGCACCATGCCTTCGGCGTCCAGACTGACGACTTCGCCGCTGACCGGGCCGTTGACGGTTTCACAGATTTTAAGCAGAATTTCTTTGAAGTTTCCTTTTTCCTTGGACAACAAAGAAGGATTGGTGGTAACGCCATCCAGAAGTCCCCAGGACTGAGCTTTTTTGATTTCTTCGAGATTAGCAGTGTCAATAAACAATTTCATTTCTTTTCCTCCAGATATTTAACATTCCATAGCACCAGCCCCTGCGCCGGAGCTGTGTAAACTTGCATTTCAGGGCTATTATTTCCAAGAAGATTCTTGAAAGCCGCAATCGGATATTTACCTCGCGCAATTTCCATCATTGAGCCAACCAGCATCCTGACCATGCCGTGTAAAAAGCGGTTAGCGGTGATCGTATAAATCAGTTGCCCTTCGTTTTTTCCCCAGCTCGATTCAATAACCGTACACACTTTATTTTCGGCTTCGGTCGAAGCCCGGCACAGCGCCGTAAAATCGTGTTCGCCCACTATCAGCGCGGCGCAATTTTGCAGTAGTTCTAGCTCAAATGGAAAAGTGACCAGCCAGACATAACGACGCATGAAAACAGCGGTCTGCAGGGCTATTTGGTAACGGTAAGTCCGGCGGGTGGCCGCAAAGCGGGCATGAAAATCAGCCGCGACTTCCTGACATTCATCTACGTAAATATCATCCGGCAGGGTCGCGTTCAGAGCCTTTTGAACAGTTCGGGCGGGTAAGTCTGTGATTAGATCGAAATGGGCGGTTTGGCGTCTGGCATGCACTCCGCTATCGGTACGACCGGCTCCAATAACCGCCACCGGTTGATTACGATTCAAAGGTTTTAAGGCTTCCTCGATCTCGGCTTGTATCGAACGGTCTTTGAGCTGGCGTTGCCAGCCACAATAATTGGTGCCGTCATACTGTAATACTATCTTAAATCGGCGCGGCATCAGACTATCACCACTACTAAAACCAAAGCGCCCAGACCAACTGCCAAACCAACCCAATCAACCGCCCGCCAGCGCAATTGACCAACGTAGGAGCGTTCGGCTTTTGGATCATAGCCGCGCACGGTCATGGCTTCAGCCAACACTTCGGCTCGCCTGAAACTAACGATCATCAAAGGAATCAGGATCATTCGTAGTCGTTCGACTTTTGCCGCCAGGCTGGTTGGCCGTCGATTGATAAATATACGCCAGCTTTCATCCAGCCGCTGGTATTCTTCTCGCATCAGCGGGATGAAACGCACCGCGATGAAGATTATCTGAAACAGATCATCCACCGGCAAGCCGATTTTACGTAAGGGCTTTAAAAAATGGTAAAAGGCATCCAGCACTTCCAGCGCTTTCAACCATTGGGTCGCCAGCGTCATCAAGATAATTATATTCCCGATTCTGAGGGTAAATCCGAGAGGTTGCCAGAACAAAACCTGCCAGGAATCGCGCGGTTTATCAGCGAAAATGGTTGCCAGCAGGTGCGAACCGAATAGAATATGGATTATAAAAGTGAATGGTAGGAAGAACAGCAGAATCCTGAGCGGTCTAAGATTAAACTTTACCATTCCGTGACGGATGATCAAGGCTGATCCCAAAACGAGCAGGATGCCGAGTTGGATATACCAATCGGAGAAACTGAAGATGCCGACCGCGGCACCAATCAGCCATACAAGTTTCACTCTCGGATCTACATGCCGCATTTTAAAAATTAATATTCAATGAAAAAGACAATCCGTCATTGGTAGGACGCAAGGCCGAATCAATATCGAGATCCCTGCTTTCCAGATGACCCTGAGTCAAAACCATAATATCCAGCATGCTGATGATCCGGTTGGCTACCAATCCGGCGATTGCGAAGGAGGCATTCCGCAGAGCCGTAGCGCTCTTGATACGTGATTTATCGAAGGAACGGCGTGAAGATTCGCTATCCCAGGCCCAGTAATATTCAGGAGTCAGCGGATATAGCAGATTGACAGTACGGTAACGCAGTTTCTGGTCGTTGTACTCGTAAATATTATCGTAGTTGCCTATATCGGTGAAATAGTACTGGTCTTTGCCCTTGGGATCAATGCCGGCATGGGTGGCGGCATAGGCTTTCATGTCATTCTCGACTGCGGTTCCGTACCACTGAAAAGCCAGATAAGTCACCCACAGAGCTATTTCCGAAACATTGAAGCTGTAACTCCGTTCGACGTAACCCAGATGACGTTCGCCCCAGCCCGGCAGAATAGCCGAGCGTAATAATAACAAGCGGGCTTGACCCTGCGTTAATTTGGGGAGAGTATCCGGCTGGGCAATGGCGGTGGTGTCGGTCTGAGCCATAACAACCGCGGTCAGACTTGAAATCATAAGTAATACTACCAGACTTCGACGGATTAATGTTTTCATGCTTTCCTTCTTTTTATCATTGAATAGCCAAGTAATAGCAATGCCATTATAACACACAATCCGGCTGGCCAGTTCCCGTATTTTACAAAAATTGTGGTCGGTTGCCCCTGAGACAAAGTCGCTGACAACCACCCGGCTCGCCCAAATGCCAGGTATTGGACGTTGCGTCCATACTGATCCAGAATCAACGAGACTCCGGTATTGGCCGAACGCACAACCGGAATATGATTTTCGATAGCCCGGAAACGCGCGATCTCAGCGTGCAGGAAAGGCGCCGAAGCATTCCCGAACCAGGCGTCATTCGAAACGATCACCAGCAATTCCGAACCCAGGCGGGCCGCTTGCCTGACAAGGGCTGGGAAGGTCGATTCATAGCATACCACCGCATTGAAAGTCAGGACAGTATCGCAAGCCGTTTGACGGTCAGTTTTGAGCGGAATGTGGAAAACCTTCATGTCACTGCCGGCTTCAAAATTGCCCTGTCCAAGATTGAGATTGTTCAGTTCGGGAAAAAAGTGGGAGAGCGGAATGTATTCACCGAACGGTACCAACTGTATTTTACGATAATCTTCAATCTCATCCGAATTCGGGCGGAGCAGAAAAGCCGCATTATAGTACCTATATCCCGGATCCGGATGACCATCAAAATCGGGCACGCCGGTTAGCAGGTTAACGTCCAGAGTTGTGATGTGCTCACGAATTCTGTCCAACGCGCCGCGATAATTACGTCGCAGGAAAGTAGGGGTGGCGGTTTCCGGCCAGACCACCAGATCAATCGGTCGAACGGCGACTGAATCGGTTAAATCGTGGAGCAATTGCATATTGCTCTTAAAAAAACCCTGATCCCATTTGGCATTCGGATCGACGTTGGGCTGAATCAAACCGACGCTGACCGAACGCCGATCGTTATTATGGCTGGATGTTTTCAATACGATTCCGCCATAAACCGCCGGGATTAAAAACAGGGTCAGAATGACGGCTACCCGCTTAGAAACCTGGCGATAATCGCCGATATTCTCCAGTAGCCTAAAAATCAATACATTGATGACTACAATCCATGCCGAAATCCCATAGGAACCCACGAGTGCGGCAGACTGGATCAACTGGATGGCTTGGGTCTGGGTATAGCACAGATTGTTCCAGGTAAATCCCAGCGTACCGAAAGTGCGCAGGTATTCGACTGCCGTCCAGACGATCGGAAACGACCAGATCCCGACCTTGCGTCCGAGACGTCGGCCGATAAAACCTATGGATAAACCGATCACAGCATAATTAAGCGCTAAAAAGAGAACTGATGAAAGCATCGAGAGCGTCGCCCAATACCAGTCTGTGCCCTTGTTAAGCGCCAGCCAGTACATGATCCCGAGATTCAGCACAATCCCATAAATCAATCCTTTTTCGAAGCCCAGATGAAATTCGTCATCGCAAAAAGTCTTGATCAACGGCACCAACGCAAAGAAGGCCAAAAATCCGAGACGCAGAGGCGGAAACGCCAAAACGCTCAATATCCCTGACATTAATATCAGCAACCAACCGTTGATTCTGACCTTTTTCATCTTATGCGAAATACCTCTTACGACACAAGGTCGCAGTCCCGTTTCAGGCTTTTTTCATCTTTTCTTTCAAAATCCGGCCAGGTTTGAAATGAGTCTTGCGGCGGGCGGGAACATACACTTCCTCATTAGTACGCGGATTACGGGCTTTCGGTTTGGCCTTGGTCGGCTTCACCTCGAAAACGCCGAAATTACGGATTTCGATCCGAATTTTCGGGTCGGGCTCGCTAAGCATTTCACGTAAGATCTGAAAAACACCGTCGACGATCTTGGCGGTATCGATTAATTTCGTATCGAGAGTTTCGGCAGTCCGTCTGACGACATCTTTCTTGGTGTAAGTTTTAACTGTCATTTTTCGATCTCCTATATTTATTTACGTTCAACTGAAATAATTCCCTGTACATTCTGCAGTTTTAAAAAGATTTTATTGAGATGGCGCAGGTTTTCGACCTGGATTACCAGAGTCAGGTGAATGATCGACTCATCTACATCACCGTCTATACTGATTATATTGGTATCGGTATTGGCCATGATATCGGTAACGTCTTTCAGGAATTTCTTACGCTCCTGGGCCATGATTTTCAGTTTTACTAAAAAAGCCTGGGTACCTTCGATATCCCATTCTACGTCCAACAGGCGTTCGTTCTCCTCCAGCAGTGAAGGAATGTTCGTGCAATCATTGCGGTGCACGATGACACCCCGCCCGCGGCTGACAAATCCAAGAATCTCGTCTCCGGGAATCGGATTACAACATTTGGCAAATGATACCATCAGGTTGCTAATGCCCTGCACTTTAATGCCTTTGATCGATTTACGAGCGGTTTCGATAAAGAGTTCATCGATGTCACGTTTGGCGAGTTCTTCCTGTTTTTGCGGGAAGAGCTTGGCATAGATCTGCGGAACGGTCAACACGCCACTGCCAACCGCGGCATACAATTTATCCAGTTCGCTGAAACCCATATCTTCGAAGGAATCCTGCACGGTTTTTAAGAAACGCAGGGTTTTGTTACGTTGATTCTCTTTTTCGAGGATTTCTTTGCCGAGGGTAATGCTCTCCTCGAATTGGGTTTTGCGTAGATAACGCTTGATAGCCCCGATAGCCTTGGAAGTGGTGACGAATTTCAACCAGGCGTAACTCGGGCGGTGCGTCTCGGAGGTGATGATCTCGATAGTCTGACCACTGCGGATTTCGCTATTCAGGGGCACCATCTTGCCATCAACTTTAGCGCCGATACAGCGCGCTCCGATTTCGGTATGAACTTCATAGGCGAAATCAACCGGAGTGGCGCCTTTGGGCAGTCGGATCAGATCGCCCATCGGTGTAAAGACGAATATTTCATCTTTAAACAGATCGATTTTTAGAGTGTCCATAAAGTCTTTGGCGCCACTCGATTCGGTCTGCAGGACTTCGATCAGGTCGCGTAACCATTTGACGTATTTATCGACATCATCCGGTTTGTCACGTCCCTCTTTATAACGCCAGTGGGCGGCAATACCCTCTTCGGCGATATCATTCATCTCAGTTGTCCGAATCTGAATTTCCACCATCCGGCCGGAAGGTCCGAAGACGGTAGTATGAATGGATTGGTAGAAGTTGACTTTATGATTGGCAATATAATCCTTGAAGCGGTCCATGACCGGTATGAACAAGTCATGGACAATTCCCAGCACCGCATAGCAATTTTCTTTGTTATCTACGATAATCCGGATTGCCAGCAAATCGTAGATTTCCTCGAAAGGCTTATTGCGGATTTTCATTTTCTTATAAATCGAATAAAAATTTTTGGGTCGCCCGAATATTTGGGCTTTAACGCTTTGCTCGGCCAGTGCTTTTTCGATCGGCTGGGTGAAAACTCTGATATATTTTTCGCGCTCACTGCGCTTTTCGCTGATCTTTTTTTCCAGAAATTGGTAGGCGTCCGGATCGAGGGCTTTCAGAACCAGATCCTCCATCTCAGACTTAAGTTTGAACATTCCAAGGCGATGCGCCAGCGGAGCATATACATCGCGGGTTTCGATCGCGATACGACGCTGTTTGATGGGTGGCAGGGAACTAAGAGTCTGCATATTATGCAGGCGATCCGCCAGTTTGATAATCAGCACCCGGATATCGGTCGCTACGCTCAACAGCATTTTACGGAAATTATCGGCTTGCTCCTCCTGTCGGTTACGGAAAGTGATCCCGCTGATTTTGGTCACACCTTCGACGAGCTGGGCAACATCATCGCCGAATTTTTCGGCAATGTCCGCGAAATTAACATTGGTATCCTCAATGACATCATGCAGAAAACCGCCGGCGATCGTGATCGGATCCATATGAAGATCGGCCAGGATCAGAGCAGTCTGATAAGGATGTTCGAAATAACTTTCACCGGACTGACGACGCTGGCCGCGATGCGCATCCCGCGCGTAAAGATACACTTCCCAGAGAAAATCTTCCTCGGTTGGGGAAAGCGCCGCGCGCTGATTAAGCTTTTCGAGCAGAACCTGGAATTTCTGCGGCCGCGGCTTGGAACGCGTTTTTACCTTGTTGAGCAGTTCGGTCGGCATTAAAAGGGAGTGGTGATGATTTCTTCTCTTTGCGAACGTTTATTTTCGAAGCGTGTATATTTATCGATGAAGATGACCTCGATGTTACCGGTTGGACCGTTACGCTGTTTAGCCACCATGATCTCGGCAATGCGCTCGTCCTCTTCGGGAGGAGCATTTCCATCACGTTTTTCATAGAATGATTTACGATAAATAAACAGTACTACGTCGGCATCCTGTTCCAGCGAGCCGCTTTCGCGCAGATCGGATAACTGCGGTCTGTGATCGGTACGTCCTTCGACCGCCCGGGATAATTGAGAAAGTGCGATAACCGGCACGCCGATTTCCTTGGACAAAGCTTTCAGACCGCGCGATATTTCAGTGATTTCCTGTTGACGGTTTTCGGCGCGATGGCCTTTGATCAATTGCAGGTAATCAATGATCACCATTTGAATATCGTGTTCGGCTTTGGCGCGGCGGGCTTTGGCGCGGATATCCATCATCGTCAGAACCGGCGAGTCGTCTATGTACATTTTGGCATTGGAAAGACGACCGGTTTGCATGCTCAACCTCTGCCATTGATCCTTGGGTAATTTTCCGGTGCGCACCAGATGGCTGTCGAGCCGGGCTTCAGCGCAGAGGATGCGTAAGGCGAGTTGATAATCGGCCATTTCGATACTGAAAAATCCGACCGGCAGGTTATACTCCACCGCGGCATTGCGGGCGATTGTCAAAGCCAGAGCCGTCTTACCCATACCCGGTCGTCCGGCGAGAATGATCAATTCACCCGGATGAAATCCGGAAGTCAGGTCATCTAAATCGAGCAATCCGCTCGGAACGCCGGTTGTGTGCCCCTTGCGACTGTGAATTGAATCGATATGTTCGAAAGTCCGGTTGAGTACATCCACGAAATTCTTGAATCCGCCGCGCAGACGGTTTTCGGATAGCGCAAAGATTTTCTGCTCGGCCGTATCCAGGACTTCGAAAGCCGTTTCGCGGGCTTCATAAGCCATACTTTGAATCTCGTTCGAGGCGACAATTAAACGGCGGAAAATTGCGGTATCCAGTACGATCTTAGCGTAATGTTCGATGTTGGCCGCGGAAGGCGTGGCTTCGACTAAACCGGTGACATAGTAGGCTCCGCCGACTATTTCCAGCATTTTCTTGCGTTTGAGTTGATCAATAACGCTGACCTGATCTACAGGCTGACCTTCATTGAACAGGTCGGTCATGGCGTGAAATATGTGCTGATGAGCCTCTTTATAAAAAGCGGTATGGTCAAGGTATTGCAAGGCCTTACTGACTGCTTCCTTGTCGAGCATCATGGCGCCGAGGACCGATACTTCGGCTTCATCGGAATGCGGAGGTACTCTGGTAATTTCGCCGTCGCTTTGAGCCATTTATTCTCCTGTCTTATCTAAATATAAGTTCTTGATTTTCTTAAAATCTTCCCAGGTATATTTCTTCAGATTTTCGTTGCGTAAAAGCGCCGCCGGATGGTAAGTCACAATCAGATCAACATTGTGATAGCGGAAAATCTGGCCGCGCAGATTCTCGAGATTATACTCAACCCGCAAAAGAGTCCGGGCGGCCGTTAATCCCAGGCAAATGATCAGTTTCGGTCGAATTATTTCAATTTGTTTTAAGAGATAGGGTTCACATTTTTCGACTTCACCGGAATTCGGGGTGCGATTTCCCGGCGGACGACATTTCAAGACATTGGCGATATATACCTGCTCGCGTTTCAGACCAATCGCGGCCAGAATTTTATCCAGCAGGTTGCCAGCCCGTCCGACAAATGGCAGACCTTGCAAATCTTCATTCATTCCGGGAGCTTCGCCAACAAACAAGAGATCGGCATCCGGATTACCGGCTCCGAAGACCACTTTGGTGCGGGTTTCTGACAGATGACACTGAGTACAGGTCAGACAAACCTGTTCCAATTGCTTTAATTGTTCAGAGGCGTTCGATACGGTTGATATTTCATCTTTAATCATGTAAATCTCGGATGGATACAGGTCGCCCTGTTGTCTGAAAAAAGTCTTGATATTTTCATGTAGTTCGGTCATTTATTCTTTATATAATTTTTAATAACGGTAGTCAGAATCTGGTCAGCGATGGCGCGTTTCGAAGCCAGCGGAAAATTCCATTCGCCGCCGTCCCGGGCTAATAAGGTCACAGCATTGGTATCATGCGCAAAACCCACACCGTTTGTGCCAGGATCATTCCAGACTACGAAATCCATGTCTTTGGTTTTGAGTTTGGCAAGCGAACGGGCTTTCGCTCCCGGTTGGTCGGGCGATTCCATCTCGACGCTGAAGCCAACTACACAGGCTTGTTGATTAGCTTCCCGGAAAGCCTGGATAATGTCCGGAGCGTATTTCAGCTGTAATTCGCGCAAACCGTTATCTTTTTTAATCTTTTGGGTATGCATTTGGGTTGGCGATAAATCTTCGACTGCCGCCGCCATGATCAGAAAATCGGCTGTAGTTGCATTGGCAAGCACCGCCGAAAGCATCTCGGCTGAGGTCTCGACTCTGACAGTCTTAATTCCCACCAGTTCGGGTAAAACACAAGGTCTGCTGATCAGGATTACATCAGCGCCTTCACGCATCGCTACTTCCGCCAGCGCGTAACCCATTTTGCCGCTGGAGCGGTTAGAAATAAAGCGAATCGGATCGATATACTCGCGGGTTGGACCGGCTGTGACGATCACCTTTTTGCCTTTCAACCAGCTATGACCATTCAATCGCCGATCAACATGAGCCAGAATGACTCTTTCGTCGACCAGACGGCCGCGTCCGGAAGTTTGACAGGCCAGTTGGCCTTCTTCCGGTTCAATAATCCCATAACCGAGTTGCCGCAGACGGTTAATATTTTCCTGAGTAATCGGATTGGCATACATGCCGTCGTTCATCGCCAGGGCAAAAAGTGTTTTATTGCCGCCTACCAGAATTACGGTGCTCAGCAGATCGTCGGCGATACCATGCGCGGCTTTGGCGATGATATTGGCCGTGGCGGGCGCTACCAGAATCAGATCGGCGGATGTTGCCAGATCGACGTGGCGAGTCTCGATTTTCGGACCGGCGAACATATCGGACAGAACCGGTTTGTGGCTGAAGGTTTCGAAAATCAGCGGGGTCATGAATTGTCGGGCGGCGTCCGTCATAATAACGGTCACCTCCGCTTCATAATCATTGACGAGGCGGCGCAAGAGACCGGCGGATTTATAAATCGCGATCCCGCCGGTTAGCCCCAGAACGATTTTCTTATTCACTAAACTCACTATCGAATTCCTCGAGTTGTTTCCCTTCTTC
>JALOAB010000062.1 GCA_023229045.1 Fidelibacterota bacterium | reverse complement strand
AATCGGCGACCTGCTGACGGATCATGATTGGGTCGCTCACAGCGGCGCCGGAACTCAACCTATCGACGTGACCAGCGGACTGGTGTTTGACGGGTACTTAAGTTCCGGCATTGGCGGAGCCGCGAATTTGGACAATACCGGAGAAGATATTCACCGACCTTTCGCTCCGGTGACAACCGATTCGATCTATGCGGCTTTCATTATCCAGACCGAAAGTCCCAACTACGCAGGTTATTTTTTCCATCTGGGTCAGCAAACAATCGGCACAACCTGGTTGGGACGAGTCTGGGTCAACGCAACCGGTGATGGAGTAGCGATCAGTAGTGGTACAGCACCATCGAGTTACGTTCCGATTACAGCAGGGACGCCGACTCTCATTGTCGTTAAATACGTGTTAGATACGAAGTTAAGCAGTCTGTACGTTTTCAATACCTTCCCATCAGAAGAACCGCCGACGCCCGATGCAACCTTCCAGGAAACCAGTACTTTCGCCAATGTCGGCAGTGTGGCACTCAGACAATACCGTGACGTCGAGCGCGTCATTGTTGACGGCATCCGGGTTGCCACAACCTGGGATGAGGCAGTCGCCGCGGCGCCGTCGGACCAGGTCAGTACTCCAACCTTTGATCCGCCCGCCGGAAATTACCATACTCCTCAAAATGTGACCATTTCGTGTTCTACCGAAGGCGCCACGATTTACTATACCATTAACGGTGACGATCCGACCGATGCGAGTACGGTTTTCGCCGATCCCATCGCGGTCAATAGTACGACCACCATTAAAGCTATCGCTTATAAAGCCGGCTGGACAACCAGTTACGTCGCCACTGCGCTCTATACCTTTCCTACCGAGGTGGCGAATATCGCGGCATTGCGGGCTAATCCGACCGGAACAACTTTGTACAAGCTGACCGGTGAGGCGGTTCTGACATATAAAACCGCTACCCGCAACGCCAAATATATTCAGGATGCCACCGGCGCTATTCTGATCGATGATAATGCGGGTAATATCACGACCGCTTATAATTTATACGACGGAATCACCGGCATTATCGGGTCGTTAGGGGAATATGGTGATATGTTACAATTCGTACCGGTTGCCGATCCGGGTCCGGCTACCAGCACCGGCAATGTTGTCGAACCGGTGGAAGTTACCCTGGCAAATCTGACAACGGATTACCAGGCTAAGCTGGTCAAGATCAAGAATGTGGTCATTTCCGGAACCGGTAATTTTGCCGCCAGCACAAATTATACAATTACAGATGTAACCGGAACAGGCGTGATACGTACCCAATATGCCGATCTGGACTATATCGGTCAGCCGATTCCAGCGGCGCTTCAAAATTTGACCGGAGTCGTTCTGCAATACCAGACTACCATGCAATTTGTTCCACGCGGTCTGAGCGATTTTGAGTTAGCTACGCTCGCCCAGTACCGCAGTAAAGCCAGCGGAAACTGGACTACCGCCGGTACCTGGCAAAAATACGATGGAGCCAGCTGGATTGACGCAGACAGCGCTCCCGCCGGCTTTACCGAGCATATAACCATCCAGAGTACAGATACGGTTACCGTTGATGACACTCTTAGAGTCGGTAGCGGCGCCGTCGTGGTCGTGGATGGTTATTTGAAAAATATGAAGAGCATTGCTAGTAGCGGAACCTTTGTATTCAACGACCTGAGTGTTTATGAGCATGCTCTGGATAAGTATGCCGTACCTGAAGCGACCTGGAACACCGGCTCGACCTGTCTGATAACCGGGATAACCGGTACTTCCGCGCCCACCGGACTCGACCAGGAATTCCATAATTTCATCTGGAACTGCCCGAATCAGGGTGGTAATCTTAACTTTAATGCCAAATTAACCACCGTTAATGGAGATTTTACCGTTTTAAGCACTAATGGTGCGCAATTGAGATTGGGAAGCGTGGAACTGACGGTCAATATTGCCGGCGATGTAAATGTAGAAGGCAATTCAATTCTTACCAGTACCGGATCAACCGTTGATTATACGATTACGGTGAATGTCGGCGGTGACATCAATATTGCCGGTGGGTCACTGTATCTGGAAAATGCCGGAACTGTGGTCGCCGACTGGAACCTGACCGGCAATTTGATAATGTCCGACGGATTTTTAGGCCGACGGGGCAGTGGAACCGGAAATCTGAATTTCCTGGAAGGTTCGCACGTTTTTGCCAGAACCGGTGGAACTATCTTGGATAATAACGGAGGTCCGATATTTAATGTCAAGCCTGGCGCGATTCTGGACCTGGGCATGAGTGTTATCGAACAGGGACCTTTTAACCTGGATTCCAGCGCTACTTTAATTTGCGCCAATCCCGGCGGACTGGACAGCAGTTTAACGACGCCCAGAATTATTACGCTTTCACCGTACGCCAATTATATCTTTAACAGCCCGAGTGAACAGGTTACCGGTACAAAATTGCCGGCGGTTGTCAATAACCTTACCTTTGAGAATGCCTCAGGTGACACCTTAACTCAGAATGTCACGGTCAACGGGATATTGACCATAAACACGGGTTATTTGGAAATATCGGGTGATACGCTGACTCTCGGACCAACCGCAATCCTGGCTGAGACTAACGGTCTGGTTAAAGGTGACGGCATCATAACCACTACCCGGACGCTGAGTGATATTACTAGTGAAAACATTGCCGGTATGGGCGCTGTTCTGACTACTGCTGCCGATCTGGGCTCGACAGTGATAACGCGCGGTCATACCGCCTTTGCTCTGGACGATGAGTCGAGCATCATGCGTTATTACGATATTCAACCGACGAATAACAGCGGTCTCAATGCGACTTTGGTTTTCGAATACGATGAATCGGAGTTGGGCGACTTATCAGAGACTGACAGATTGGCTTTATTCAGTTCCTCCGATATGGGCGCACTCTGGACTGACCGGGGCGGCGTCGCGGATACTGCCAATAATCAGATCACATTAAGCGGAATCAGCGCTTTTTCAATGTGGACAATCGGCGCCCATGTGAATCTCGCGCCTTCACCGGTTACATTGCTGATGCCGGCTGATGGTTATGAAATCACTAACAGCGATATCGTTCAGGATTCATTGATTGAGGTCAAATGGACCAAGGCGATTGATCCTGAAGGCGATGCCGTCAGTTATGAAATGTTTGTATTGTTTGGCGATGAGGAAACGGAAGTTTTTTCGGCTGAATTTACCGATACTTCCAATCTGGTTATGGGACCTAGTCCGGAAGACAATGGCAATTACAAGATGTATGTGGTTGCTTACGATTCTTATGGCGCCTCCAGCTGTTCCGATACAGTCAGTTATACGGTCAATATAACTCCAGACGGTATCAAAGGAGAACTGGTCCCGATGGTCTTCGCCCTGCACCAGAATTATCCGAACCCCTTCAACCCAACTACAACGATCAAGTACGATCTGCCTAAAGACGTCCATGTCAAAATTGTAATTTACGATATTATGGGACGTGAAGTTCGCACGCTGGTCAATGCCAGACAGCAGGCGGGTTATAAGTCCATTCAATGGAATGCGACCAATAATCATGGGATGCAGGTCAGTTCCGGCTATTACATCTATATAATGCAGGCTGGCGAATTCCATAAGAATCAAAAGATGATCTTAATGAAGTAAACCTCTAATTAAAACAGTCCATGAAAAGGCTGTCGTTTGACAGCCTTTTCTTTTTTCTGTAGGACAGGCATTCTTGCCTGTCATTAATGGACAGCCTGGAAAGGCTGTTCTACGGATTTCTTTGTGTTATGTGATAATAGACAGCCTGGAAAGGCTGTCCTACGGATTTCTTTGTGTTATGTGATAATAGACAGCCTGGAAAGGCTGTTCTACGGATTTCTTTGTGTTATGTGATAATAGACAGCCTGGAAAGGCTGTCCTACGGATTTCTTTGTGTTATGTGATAATAGACAGCCTGGAAAGGCTGTTCTACGGATTTCTTTGTGTTATGTGATAATAGACAGCCTGGAAAGGCTGTCCTACGGATTTCTTTGTGTTATGTGATAATAGACAGCCTGGAAAGGCTGTCCTACGGATTTCTTTGTGTTATGTGATAATGGACAGCCTGGAAAGGCTGTCCTACGGATTTCTTTGTGTTATGTGATAATGGACAGCCTGGAAAGGCTGTCCTACGGATTTCTTTGTGTTATGTGATAATGGACAGCCTGGAAAGGCTGTCCTACGGATTTCTTTGTGTTATGTGATGGTGGACAGCCTGGAAAGGCTGTCCTACGGATTTCTTTGTGTTATGTGATGGTGGACAGCCTGGAAAGGCTGTTCTACGGTTTTCTTTGTGTTATGTGATGGTGGACAGCCTGGAAAGGCTGTCCTACGGATTTCTTTGTGTTATGTGATGGTGGACAGCCTGGAAAGGCTGTCCTACGGATTTCGTTGTGTTATGTGATAATGGACAGCCTGGAAAGGCTGTCCTACGGAAATGCAAGAAATTGTTTGACATTTCCGATTATTATCGGCAAATTTGCACGCTTTTTTAAGGAGAAATAAAAAATGTCAAAAATATGTGATATTTGCGGCAAAAAGCCGCTCTACGGTAATAACGTCAGCCATGCCAATAACAAAACCCGTCGGAGGTGGGAACCTAACCTGCGCAAAGTCAGAGCAGTTGACAGCAATGGTTCGGTCAAGACCGTTAAAGTCTGTTTAGCCTGCCTCAAGAGCGGCGTCGTTCAAAAAGCAGTCTGAAATATCCAACCGAAATTAAATGCAAGAGCCCCTGGAATCCAGGGGCTCTTTGCTTTCATCTATATAAGAAGAGAGAGAGGCTATTTTAATTTATTTCTAATAAAAGCCGGTATCTCGGACTGATTTTTATGAGCATGAACGGCTGGCTCAACAGTATCGGTCAAGCCCGGATTAGGTTTGCTTCTGAATTGATCTTCACTAAACAGGCTAACCGGTTGTCCGGGTTCGGTGACCCGCTCCCAGGCTTTATCAACCTTTTGCGGTTCGGTATTGAGCGGGAAGGAGAAAACCTCAGAGTTTTTCGGCAGATTGATCGGAGTTGGCGCTTCGCCAAAACCAGTCGCGATAACGGTGATCATGATTTCATCGGTATAATTTTCATCCACCACCATGCCGCAGATGGTTTCGGCATCGGGTCCAACCTCTTCCTTGATGATTGAGCAGGCTTCATCAACTTCGTGGATATCCAGATCGACCGGCCCGGTTATATTGATCAGGAGACCCTTGGCGCCCTTGATATTCAGTTCGTCGAGAAGCGGACTGGAGATGGCTTGCTGAGCGGCCATGACGGCGCGTTCCTCGCCGGTTGCCAGACCGGTGCCCATGATGGCTTCACCCATGTTTTTCATGATAGTTTTAACATCGGCAAAGTCCAGATTGATCACGCCGTTTTTGTTAATCAGGTCTGAAATTCCGCGGGTAGCCTGATACAAAACGCTGTCAGCGGTTTTAAAAGCATCCAGCACAGAAGTCTTGTGATCGACAATCGCCAGTAATTTTTGATTCGGAATCACGATCAAAGTATCGACGCATTTCTTGAGCTCCACGATACCTTGTTCGGCGCGCGCCATACGCTTTGGCCCTTCGAAATTGAAAGGCTTGGTGACAATTCCGACCGTCAACGCACCCTGTTCGCGCGCGATTTGAGCGACGACCGGTGCGGCGCCCGTTCCGGTTCCTCCACCCATTCCGGCAGTCACAAACACCATGTCGGAATTTTCCAGCAGAGTGGTAATAGAATGGCGGTCGGCTTCCGCCGCCTGACGACCAATATCGGCGATTGCGCCGGCTCCCAGCCCGCGTGTCAAAGCCCGACCAATCTGATATTTAATTGCCGCCTGACAACGCTCAAGAGCCTGTACGTCTGTATTCAGACCGATAAAGTCGACGCCGGTCAAGCCATATTCGATCATTCGGGAGATGGCATTACCGCCGCCTCCACCGATTCCAACAACTTTCATGCGAGCTTGCTGATTGGCTAAATCTTCGAATTCGAATAACATTTTACCTCCCCAGTTACATTACATTTTCGGTTAAGTGTTTTATCCAGCCCCTGATTTTGCGTAGAGCACCGCCGGATGATTTTTTTCTTGCCGAACCGTTAATTTGTTCGGCGATTGCATATTTTATCAGACCAATGGCAACCGAAAAGGCGGGATTGCTCAATTCGGTGACATACTCCTGGAAGCCGCGCGGGGCGACGATTTTGGCCGGAGTGTTGAAAATCGTTTCGGCCAGTTCATCCGTGCCTTTTAAAAGAGCGCCGCCGCCCGTCAGAACGACTGACAGAGTATTGGTCAATGAAATATCGGCTTTCTTGGCTTCGAGAAATGATTCGCGCAAAATTTCTTCCACACGGGGTTCGATCCATTCCGCCAAGTCATAAAGTGAAATTTCACGAAGCGTCCGCCCGCCCAGACCATCCAATTTGAAAAAAGCTTCTTTATCGGTCAGAGACACTTTGGCAAAACCATGTTCGCGTTTAATACTTTCAGCCTGTTCAAGGGGAACTCTCAGCATATAAGCGATGTCATTAGTGACACTACCGGCTCCCATATTGACGACTCCGGTATGATGGACGCCTTCGTCATAAAAGACAATCACGTCGATTGTGCCGCTCCCGATGTCGAGCAAGACACTGCCCATCGTTTTTTCGCTTTCTTCCAGGCAGGCATAGGCGGCCGCCAGTGAACTCAAAACGAAGCCGTCGATTTCCAGATCGGCATTCTGGATACATTTGCTCAAATTGGAAAGGACAGTCGTATTATAGGATGTCAGGTGCACTTTGGCATCCAGTCGCCGTCCACTCAGATTCAACGGATTTTTGACGCCTGCCTGGTCATCAATAATAAATTCCTGCGGAAGAATGTGGAGGATTTGACGGTCGATTGGAAAAGGTACGGCTTTGGTATGTTCAATGACGCGCTCGATATCTTCTTTTTCAATTGGACGCGCTTCCCCCAGTCCGGCGCGCGAATCACGCGAAAGCGCCATCATGCCGCGCGTGTTCATACTACGGATATGATCGCCGGAAACGCCGACGTAGCAGGATTCGATCGACACTCCCGCCATTTTTTCAGCCTCATTGACGGCGTTGAAGATCGCCTTGGTGGCATTGTCGATATCGACGACCAATCCTTTTTTTATTCCTTTGGAAGGAACAATCCCGTAACCTTTGATGATCGGTTCGGATGAATCTGAATCGACCTCGGCGATCACGACGCAGATTTTCGATGAGCCAATATCGAGGCCGGTGACGATTTGATTTTTCAGTTTAATCATTTTCATTTATGATTTTCGTTCTCTCGCTATAATCTGTTTTTCCCAGCGCAGATCGAGATATTGATAATCGGCAAAATCACGCTTGGATTTAATTATTGATTGAAACATGGCCAGGATATAGAGTTGTTTGGTCAGATCGCCGCGCCCGAGATAGATCGGAGTGCCGCCATGCACCGTGTAAATGATAAATTCGCCGTTCCTCCAGGCGTAGATTTCCGAGATTTCGGCATAAAGGGCGCTGGTTTTGAGAGCGGCGGTCTGCACTAAATTTAAGGCTTTCAACATTTCGGGATTGGGAGCGACAAGACCCGGCCGGCAACGCGCGGAGTCATTCTCAAAACCCGTGATGATCGGCAGATTAGTTTTCAGTCGCTCTTTAGGTAGTGGCAAGATGATGCCGTTTTGATCGATCAACCAGAGAGTGCCCGAGTTCAGATAACAAACCGGAATCCGTTCCTTGATCATGATCTTCAGGCGATCGGGAAACTCGCGGCTGACGACGGCGGCATCGACATAAGGTTCCAGCTCGAGCCGGTTTTGAATCTGGTGCGGATCTATCTTGAGTAAACTAACGCCTGGTTTGATGCCAGCGATTTTCCGGAGGTCACCCCCTGATAAGATCGAATTACCGCTGACCTCGATCATTTCAATATCCAGAAAATGAGTGTATTCACACCAGCCGATACCGAGATATACCAGATAGCCAAATCCGGCGAACAAGATTAGGCTTGAGATCCATCCAATTAATGTTTTAAGACGGTTGGGTCTTTTGGTCTGGTTAATATTTTGTTCTTTTTCTACTGGCATATTGATAACTGTTTTATTCCATTTATTACAAATTCGGAAAATAAACAGGGTTCCCGAGATCAACAGCAAAATTGCCTGGCGTTGCTATTTTCTTCAGGTCGAAATCTTTTCTCGCGGGATAACCGATCTGCGTAAAATTTCGAGACAGAAGAGCCGGCGTTTTCATTTTTTGCCCCCCAAATCTGCGGGAACCCTGATAACTAGGTCTGTTTGACGTACTCGCCCTACGCTTGGATTGCAACAGGTTTAAGCGAATGATATTATAAAACAGACGGTCTTTCAATTATTCATTCCATCAATTTTGGTAAAATCTTATTGACATCGCCGGCGCCGAGGGTAATGATCATATCGCCGTTCCTTTTAATTTCTTTTAATAATTTCAATGCATCGTCTTTCGTCGCTGTAAAATAAACATCCAGGTTGCGTGTTTTCTTTATGGCATCAAATATCAGGCGAGCGCTGGTCCCCTCTGAAGGTGTTTCGCGCGCCGCATAAATATCGAGGATGACGATCACATCGGCAATCTGCAAAGACTGGGCAAATTCCTTATAAAAATGGCGGGTGCGGGAATAAAGATGGGGTTGAAAAACCGCCACGATTCGCCTCTGCCAACCTTTTCGCGCGGCAGTGAGAGTAGCCGTAATCTCACTCGGATGATGAGCGTAATCGTCAATCAGCATGAGAGCCTGGCTTTCATATATAATATCAAACCGTCTTTTGACGCCCTGGAAAGCCGCCAGCGCCTTCTGAACCGTATGGAAGGGAATGTCGAACAGAAAAGCGAGAGCGACCGCCGCCAGTGCATTTTTAATATTATGCCGTCCAGGAACGTTCAATTGCACAGAGCCGAGTGACTCCTTTTCGTGATAAACGACAAAGGAACTGGAATTTTGCGAAAGTTGAATGTTGCTTGCCTGAAATTCACCGTTGTTGAGTCCGTAAGTCGTAAATGGACGATTGATTTTCCTAAGGAATTCTGGAATTTCTTTTTCATCAGTGCAAGCAATTACCTGACCATTATCGGGTATTTTGGCTGTGAATTTGTAAAAGGCGTCCTTGATGTCGGCGAGGTTCTGGTAACAATCCAGATGCTCGGTCTCGATCGTCGTGATAATAGCCTGGGTCGGCGACAGCTCCAGAAAACTGCGATCGAATTCATCCGCTTCAGCGATAACCATGTTGCCGTTGCCGATCTGGAGCGAACTGCCGCTAATTTTAAGGAGACCGCCGTTGAAGATCAGGGGCTCCTTGCCGGCGAACGTCATGACCTGTCCAACCATCGCGGTTGTGGTGGTTTTGCCGTGGGTGCCGCTGATGGCAATTCGGCTCGATTTGGTCGCGAAGATTTGACCGAGTAGTTCTGCCCGCCGTAAGGTCGGGATGCGCCGCTCGGCGGCGATCATTCGTTCCGGATTATCCGGACTAACTGCTGAGGAATAAACCAGGACATCGCAATCGCCGATGTTTTCACGACTATGCCCGAATTTTATCTGAGCGCCTAATTTTTCAAGCCGTGTTGTATTTTCGGATGGGTTCATGTCGGAGCCGGTCACAATCTGACCATTTAAAAGTAAATATTCAGCCAAACCGCACATGCCAATGCCGCCGATACCCACGAAGTGATATTTTTTTATATCAGAGGACATTCAACTCCACAAAACTTAAAATGTTATCCACAATCAGGCGGGCTGAATCGGGCTTGGCCAGCGCCTTAGCTTTTTCAGCCATCGACTGAAGGCGTGGCTCATCTTTTAGCAATTCAATTAATTCCTTAGTCAGTAGGTCAGTGGTCAATTCCTTTTGAAGCACTAGGATCGACGCTCCGGCTTGCTCCATGTTGCGGGCGTTGGCTTCCTGATGGTTGCCGGCCGCGGTTGGCAGTGGAACCAGCAGGGAAGGCTTGCCATAAAGACACAGCTCGGCCAACGACAGAGCTCCGGCGC
>JALOAB010000182.1 GCA_023229045.1 Fidelibacterota bacterium | reverse complement strand
GGGCGGCTGTTCCACCGTCTGCCCGGATTGGTTCACCATATAGCGTTGACCATGATATTTTGAATAATCCCCTTCGTAACGTACACCTGGAATCACGGTAAGATAGTTACCAATATTTAATTCGCCCATGAAATAGACAGCTTGATAGCGTTCAAAACCGTCGTAATCATATCCGAAAGTGCCGACCGAGTATGGCATCCATAAGTTGAGGCTGTCCGGAGCCGCCCTCAGAGCGCTTGACATTTGATATAACTTTTTATTATTAAAAGTCAGTCCAAGTGGAAAATCTCCATCCAGAAAATCGGATCGCGAATAATCATCTAAAAAGGGGAGTACATTTAATAACTGGAATTCATCCACATTGGTCATGATGCCCCATTCCGGGAAAGTCCTATCCAAAAATAAAAATACAGGATTCTGTTGGCCTGAACCGTATTGCAAACCACTGTATCCATATTGCCGCTCATCGTTACTACGATCAATCCAACGCAGTTTTCCACCCGTTTTAAAACTACCGTTTATAATAGAGCCTATACGAAACGGTAATTCAATATTCAGTTTGGCGGATGTTGTATTTTCAACAATCTTTTTTCCATAACTGTACATTGCCGACATATTGGTTTTGATAGTATCGACATTGAAAAACGGGACAAGTTCTATAGGATCGACAAAGTTAGGATAGCCAGGTAATAATGCGCTATTTTCCTGTGTAAATTCGGTTACCCTGCGATCCGGACTATCGGTAATGGTACCCGATCGACTTATACTGGCATCAAATTTCAACCATCTAAAGTCCTGATTAATACCAAGCGCGCTCGTAAAAACGTTGGTAGTACTTTTTTCTTCTTCGACTTTGTATATGTGACGATTGGTGCTATAACCAAGCTCCATGGTATTAACCTGATTGTTACGAATCAAGCCATCGGAATTAAGCTGATTAAAGAAACCGTTAGCAGTTATTTTCCCTTTTGGTAAAGTCCAATCAAGTAGCAGGCTGGCCCCGGTTCGCTTACGATTCACGATTTCTTCTATCATTATCAATTCACCAGTGGCAATCATTTTATTATAATTTCTCCAATTGTCACGGAGCTTGTCGGCACTGCGGTCATAATTATCAATGTTGGCATTTAAAACAATCCCAAGGCGATTATTCAGGAAGCGGTTGCTTAAACTGCCCGTAAAATTATAGTTGCCATAATAACTCTGGAGTTTATTATATCCGCCCTGAGCCGAAACATTAAACTGAAAGTTTTCCGGCGCTTCTTTTAACCTTAGATCAATAGTACCGCCAAAAACATCGGCATCCATATCAGGCGTATTTGACTTTTTTAAGACGATTCCATCCAGCATATTGGACGAAATGAGTGAAAGATTTACACTTCGGTCTTCTGAACCTGTTGCCGGAAGCTCGACACCATTGACGGTAATGAGACTATATTTTGGATTAAGACCACGAATTTCAACTTTATTGGCTTCACCGCCGGATCGCTGAATCGAAACGCCGGGCAGGCGCCCGATGGACTCGGCCGCATTGACATCCGGCAGTTCCTGAATTCGGCTTTCATCAACGATGTTAGTAATTACGGTTGAAGATAATTGTTGGTTAATCGCCGACATCTGTCCTCTTGCCTGAGCTGTGACAACGACTTCTTCGCCCTTTAACGCACCACCATAGGTTAATTCAACATCCTGAGTCAGGGTTTCTCCGGCGCCGAGACTGACTTTTATATCTCTGGACTGATAACCAATAAATGTTACTTTCAGGGTAAATTCTCCGTCTGGCACATGATCTATTCTATAATACCCCTTTAAATCGGAAGCCGCTCCGATACCGCCGGTTTCAGCCAATATTATATTTGCCCCGACCAGAGGATCACCGGTTTGTGAGTCTACTACCCGCCCTTTAATCACTCCCGCATAAAGTAAATTTATGGACATTAACAGTATCAGACCCCCAAATCTAAATGTCATAGACTTATTCTTCATGTCAACTCCATATCTGTACGTTTATCTTCCCCATTTTTAATTACTTGATAAATTGTAATCTCGTACCGAATCACGTTCGATTAATTTTACTGGTAAGAGTGTAGTCGTTGGTTTTCGATTTTCCTTATTAATTAATTGCAATAGCACTCTGACTGCAATCGATCCCATCTCTTCTTTATAAACCCGGATGGTTGTCAGGGGCGGATTGGCGATCTTGGAGAGGTCAATATCGTCGAATCCGATGATACTGACATCCTGCGGGATACGCAAACCGGTATCTTCAACGGCTTTGTAACCATAGATGGCATTCAGATCATTGGTGGCGAATATTGCTGTGACCCGGTTTTTTTGTTTCATCAAAGTCGCAACCTGCTCGTATCCGTTTTCTAATCCACCGGTACGCACAATCTCATCATCGTATTCAATTTTATTATAAGCTAGTGCTTTCCTGTATCCCTGATAGCGTAACAGGAAACTTTTACGTTCCAAGTCCCCTGATATAAAACCGATCCTTTTATGTCCTTTATTGATTAAATATTGGGTCGCTTGTAAGGCACCGTGTTCATCGTCTATAAAGATTTGGTCATAATCATCATTTAAAAAATTGGGATTAACAAATACAACCGGGATCGAAGTCTTTTTCACCTGCTCGACAAAATTATGGTCCAAAATACCGGCTAAAATTATTCCATCGACCGTGTGCTCCTTGATCAATTTTGGCAGTTCACCATGATACTCTTCCGATAACAGATGTAAAACCAAATTGTAGTTGTTGATTACAAGCTCAGCCTCGATTCCTTCTAAGACGCGTGAATAAAAAGGATTCATCGAAAGCGGTCGAGTCTCCCGGCAAAATATTACTCCGACACTTTCAGTCCTCTTATTTTTTAAGCCCTTACCAAATGCATTCGGAGTAAATTTTTGCTGTTGTGCGATATATAATATGCGCTCACGCATCACTTTGCTGACATCCCGTCGACCATTCAAAGCCTTTGAGACTGTCGAAAGAGAACAATTCGCTAATCTTGCGATGTCCTTAATAGTAGTCATAAACCATAACCGCTAATAACTATTGAAGAGATTGCCGACCGTTTTCGATTCCCCCGAAACACAATTTTTTCAGACACTGGCGGTCTTTTCCCCTTCCCCTCAATGTCCGATTCTCCCTTTTCAAATTATCATTTACGAAATCGTTTTCTAATTTATAAGACAATTTTAAAAATGCAAGAAAAATTCTTCAATCCGGAATATCCTCGTCGACAAAAATCTATCCACAGGTTTCCTGTTGCCCTGGCATATCGATCTGTATGAGACTTTTTTCGGAAAACATTACGAAAATGTTTTCGGAGATTTCGAAGTAATAGCCAAAATTAAAGGAATCTGCAGGTCAGCAAAATTAACGCGAGTCCGATATAAGAAAGTATCTAAAGATATATCGGTAAAACAGTTAATTCAGTTACGATTTTCCTAACATTTGAGTTCAACATCCGAATTTACAATCAGGGACTCCTGTTGGAGAATTCGGGTGTTTTACCCAATACGAATTTACTAAAAACCGTTTTAACCTGCCCGACTGACATCAGTCAGGCATGCGGTTTTAATTCCTGGCGTCGAACTCACGTAGAAATTAAAAAGCCTAGCTAAACCAATAGCCGTTTGAAAAAGGGTATATAAACACCGAAAGTGTTAATCCGATCTAAATGATCGGCTTGTTGAGTGAAATAATTTATTTTTGTTGCGAATTACCTGACAGAAAAGCGATAAATCGTCGTCTGACGGTACTTTTCGCCCGGTCGCAGAACCACTAAAGGAAAATTCGGTTTGTTAGGAGAATCCGGAAAAGCCTGAGCCTCAAGGCAAAGAGCACAGCGGTATTTATACACGATATCGCCTTTACCGACCATCGTGCCATCCAAAAAATTACCGGAATACAATTGTAAACCAGCCTGATCGGTCAGACATTCCATCAGTCTGCCGCTCTTAGGATCATATAAGGTTGCGGCTAAGCGCACCTGACCGGGTTGACCATTGATAACCCAATTATGATCGAAGCCTTTACCAATTTTCATCTGTTCATCATCCGCCGCAATATCCTGTCCAACCGGTTTGGCTTTCCTAAAATCCATGGGCGTTCCGTCCACCGGTCTGAGTTCACCGGTAGGGATCGAATATTCATCCACCGGAGTAAAGAAATCAGCGTTCAGCATCAATTCATGCTCCAAAATCGTATTTTCAGGTGTTCCGCTCAGATTGAAATAGCAATGGTTGGTGGGATTCAGGACAGTCGGCTTGTCGGTAACGCCGCTATAATCAATTTGCAGTGCGTTATCTTCGGTGATAGTATAAGTAACAGTGATTTTGACTTCGCCCGGATAACCTTCCTCGCCGTCCGGACTGAGATAGGTCAATCGAACCGATCGGCTATCAATCGGTTCGGCTTTCCAAAATACCTTGAAAAAACCGCGTGGACCACCATGCAGATGATTCGGTCCGTCGTTTAGATTTAACTGATAAACCTTCCCATCGAGACTGAATTTGCCACCAGCGATCCGATTACCGTAGCGACCGACGATCGAACCCTGAAAGGTTTTATCGCGCTGGTAACTTTCCAGGTCTTCGAAACCCAGGACAACGTCTTCCAGCTTTCCGTCACGATTTGGCGTTTTCAAGGATACCACGATCGCGCCGTATTCGATAATCTCGGCCGACATTCCCTTTGAATTATTAATCTTATACTTTTCCATAAATAATTCCTTCTACTAATCCGTGCAGAAATATTTCCCGGTCTGTGTTTTAAACTTTAATTGCCCGATTTACTTAATTCCATCCGAATGCGGAACGGATCCTGTCCTTTCATACCGCGGATACGGCAACTAATC
>JALOAB010000060.1 GCA_023229045.1 Fidelibacterota bacterium | reverse complement strand
CCGGATGTCCGACATGCAAACCAGCCCCGGATGGATACGGAAACATATCCAGAACATAATATTTAGGTTTTTCGGAAAAATCGATAGCCTTAAAAGTCTTATTCTCTTCCCAGTATTTTTGCCACTTCTGTTCGATTTCTTTGAAAGGATACATCAATTGCTCATTTCTATTTAGAACGATCTCAATATAATACTCTAAATTTGATTGTGTTAGGAATTTTCTTTATTTCGTCGAGTATTTTAGCGTCGTAATTTTTTTCAATGTCAGTGATTACATAGCCAATCTCATCGGTAGTCTTTAGATATTGTCCGAGAATGTTAATCCCATTGCTGGCTAAAATATGATTGATTTGAGCTAACATGCCGGGAACATTAGTATGGATATGAATCAGACGATTAGCCTGGTTGAATTCCGGCAACTGCAGGTTGGGAAAATTTACACTCATAATTGTACTGCCGGAGTTAATGAAATCGATCATTTTGGACGGCACGAACCGCGATATGTGTTCCTGGGCTTCTTCGGTGCTACCGCCGATGTGCGGGGTAATTATGACATTCGGCAAATGGCGTAGTTTTGATTGGAATATTTGTTGATTATTAAGAGGTTCTTCCGGAAAAACATCGATTGCGGCGCCGCGTACGTGTCCGCTTTGCAAATTTGCAACCAGCGCTTCTATATCAACGGTAAACCCGCGACTGAGATTCAATAGTAAAACGCCTGGTTTCATTTTTGTAAATTGTTCGGGACCTATTAAATGATAATTATCATTGCGACCATCAACATGAACCGAAACTACATCAACGTTCGATAATAGCTCTTTAAGGGAATTACATTTAACGGCATTTCCGAGGGCTAACTTTTCAACGATATCGTAGTAATAAACTTGCATTCCCATGTCTTCAGCCAGGATCGATAACTGCGATCCAATTTTCCCATAACCGATGATGCCGAGTTTTTTACCACGCACTTCGAAATTATTTTTCGCGCTTTTATCCCAGATTCCGTTATGCAGTTTTTGACATTTCTCATAGACGCCGCGAAAGAGCATGATTATTTCACCAATCGCCAATTCCACTACGCTCCGCGTGTTGCTGAAGGGTGCATTGAAAACCGCCACGCCCTTCAACGAACAGGCAGTCAGATCGATCTGGTTTGTTCCGATACAAAACGCTCCGACACATAGCAAGCGTTTGGCATTGTCCAAAATTTCGGCATCGATATTGGTTTTCGAACGGATACCGAGCACCGATACGTCTTTGATCTTTTCTTCTAACTCAGCATGACTAATACTTCCCGCAAGAGATTCAACGTGAAATCCCTCCTTCTGGAACATTTCCCGGGCTAACGGATGAATATTTTCCAATAACAGGATATTGATTTTATTTTTCGGAAATGAGGTTTCCATTTGATTAATCATCTTTCAGTTTTCACTTTCGAATTTTGGATAATTTAATAATTTTTTCCCGTCTGGTTAAGTTCATTTTTAGTTTTTTTAAATATTTATTGAAAGTATCTGTTTAGGAGAATATCTGTCTCGTTAAGAATGGCTTTATAATTCCTGATGATAGATTTGGTCGCCTGCTGAATGAAATTCAAAAGATCTCTATTAATATCGGGCGGTAATTCACATTCATCCAGGATAAGCACTCTCCCCTGCGGTGAAATGAAAATATCTACAACCAAATCACGCCATTCAAATTGAGTGCGATTCAGACGAACTTGATCAGCGATATTGAAGTAATCGCCCAGATGTTCACCTTGCGGACTGTACCAGCGATACAACGTGTACGGTCGCGTCGCCCAGTAGAAAGCATACGTCTGTGTATTTTTCGGTAAAACCTGACTGCTTACGGTATGTTGTTTTTCGAGTATGTATCTCAATATTCCAATGTCATCGCCCAAAGACAATAATTCACAATCATAAATACGAATTTCACCTGTTAATAAATATTTGACTTCTCGGCAATCGGGATATTTCATTTGTTAACCTAATCAGCCTAGCAAGTGCTCGAGTAATATTTTTAAACCAATCCCTATTAAAACTATCCCGCCGCAGACTTCGACCTTCTTACCGAGATAACATCCGACGCGTTTGCCGATGATTATGCCGAAAAAGGATATAAAAAAAGTCACCAATCCGATAATGATTACCGGAATGATGATTTTTATATTGAGAAAAGCGAATGTAATGCCCACCGCTAAAGCATCGATGCTGGTAGCGATCGACAAACCAAGCAGAACCTGGTTGTTCGATGGATCGAACTCAGGCGGACAATCTTTTTTGGAAAGTGAGTTGTAAATCATTCGGACGCCAATATAGGTCAGCAGTCCGAATGCGATCCAGTGATCGAAATCGACGATATAGCGTTGTAAACTCTGACCGGCCAACCAACCGATGAGCGGCATTAAAGCCTGAAAACCGCCGAATGCCAACGGCACCTTCAGGAATTTGCGTTTATTGTGTGGCTGGATCGCCAGACCACAGGTGATCGATACCGCAAAGGCGTCCATGGCCAGGCCAATTGCGATTAATACTATTGAAATTAAATCCATTTAATCGCCTGCAGACTCCTCGTCGCCCGCGACATCGATCAATTTGACTTCCTGCTCGGGTGGAAGTTCGGTTTTCTTCCCCAAATCAACTTTGGCGATTTTATCGAAAGAGGTTGATATTTTATGCGACGTTGTGTGAATATCTTTAACATCCTTATGAATCGTGTCAATATGAGTGGAAAGTTTATTCCAGCGGTCGCGATAGCGGCGAAATTCCTCAGACAATTTCATGATCTCCTGCTGAATAATATCGGCATATTTACGACGCTCGATATCGCGCAGAACGAGTTGAACAGTATTTAATACTGCCATGAACGTCGTCGGTGAAGTCAGCCAGACCCGTCGAGTATGGGCATATTTGACCAGATCCTCGTGATAGGCGTACAATTCGGCAAAGACTGCCTCAGCCGGAATGAACATAATCGCCTGATTGGAAGTCTCTCCCGCCAGGATATATTTATCGGCGATATCATCGATTTGCTTTTTTACGTCGGACTTGAACAATTTCGTAGCCGCATTGTGTTCGGCTTCGGACAGGCTTTTATCAATAGAACGCTTGTAATTATCAAGAGTGAATTTGGCGTCAATCGGTATATTCCCGATCGGTTCCGGTAGGAATAGCATCGCGTCAACCGTTTTGGAATTGCTGAGAGTGTATTGAATTTTAAATATCTGATCGCTCTTTTCACCAAAGACAGCATACAGAATCTGATTCAGTTGAACTTCTCCGAAGATACCCCTGCTCTTCTTATCGCTTAATATTTCCTGAAGTGAGACTACATTGGTTGAGAGGCTTTCTATATTCTTCTGAGCCTCATCGATTTTCGCCAGTCGTTCAATTACATTTGTGAAGGTCTCATTAGTTTTCTTGAAGCCTTCGTTGAGGTTTTCCTGGACTTTGGTATTGATCGCGTCCAGTTTGGCTTCGACAGTTTTCGTGAGGTGTTCGAAATCCTCAGTCACTGCTTTCTTGAAAGTATCCTTAAATTGAGTGAATTCATCAGTTTGTTTCTTACTGCTTTCGCTAAGCGATTTGTTTATTTCGACCTGAAAATTCCCAAATTTTTCTATCAACTCGCGATTTTTCACTGATATATTGTCAGTAAATTCGGTGAAACGTTTCTGGACAATGTCAGCCGTCTTAGATTGTAGTAAATCCGCAAAGATAATCAGTTTAGATTCGAGGCCAATTATCTTTTCTTTCAAAGCTTCCAGAGCCGGCTCGGCTTCAAGACGACTGCTTTTTCTCATTTTTATAAGAATGATTATGAGTAAAATAACCGAAATCAACCAGCCGATTATTATCAAGAGATTGGTATTCATTAGCTTTGCCTTTTAATTTGAATCTTTACGGATTTTATTAAAAAATTCATTCAACAATGCCTGACACTCTTCGGCTCGCACACCGCCCTTGATTATGGCCTTGTGATTAAGCAGATTTTGATCGCAGAGATTTTCAACCGAACCGCACATCCCAGCCGCATTATCGTAAGCACCGAAAACTACCCGCGGTATGCGAGCATTCAGGATTGCCCCGGTACACATCGGACACGGTTCCAGGGTTACATAGAGAGTGCAATCCTCAAGTCGCCATGAATCCAGATAAGTCGCCGCAGAAGTAATGGCCAGCATTTCGGCGTGCGCGGTCGGATCCTTTAAAACCTCGCGCTGGTTATAGCTTTTCCCGATGATTTTTCCGGAGTGAACGATGACAGCGCCGACCGGTATTTCGCCGGCTTCCAGAGCCTTACGGGCTTCACGAATGGCTATTTCCATCCAATTTTCATCAGAATTAACGATCAAATTCATAGCCGAATTTAATTAAACTTAGCGACGAATTACAACCATATCCATTGGTTAATTGCTCCATTTTCATTATAATTCGGCCATTAAAATTGAAATCAGAGAGACTTTCATGGCAAAAAGCGCGCGAAATTATCGCTTTTCTGGCAAATCTGATCTGGAGCACTCCGGACTTCTTCCCTATCATGGTCATTACACTGCCAGGGAATTCATACAACTTCAAAAATCAGGGGAAAATCAATGATCGATGCATCTCTGCAAAAACAACTTACGATTACGGCTCTGTCTGCCGCTCAGCTGGCGGGAAGAATTCTCAGGGAAAAGGTCAATACGGCTCTGGAGGTTGACTTCAAAGGGCGCGTCAATCTGGTGACTGAAGCCGACCGGTCGGCTGAGAAGATTATCATCGACACTATCTCTAATCATTTTCCGGAACACCAGATTCTGGCTGAAGAGAGTCCTTTCGTCGAAAACGGTTCTGAATTTAAATGGATCATCGATCCGCTCGACGGTACGACTAACTTTGTTCACGGATTCCCGTTCTTTTCCATTTCGATAGGATTGGAATACCGCCGCGAATTAATCCTTGGCGTCGTCAGCATTCCGCTAATGAATGAGACATTCCGGGCTTTCAAGGATTCCGGCGCCTTTTTAAATGACAAACCTATCCAGGTCTCAAAAGTGGAAAAACTCGCCGGCAGTCTGCTGGCTACCGGTTTTCCTTATGAGAATAATGTAAATTTCCAGCGTAATTTTGAACTGTTCCGGCGCATCTATCCGCAAACCCAGGGAGTACGGCGCGCCGGTTCAGCGGCGATTGATCTGTGTTATACTGCCTGCGGTCGGTTCGATGGGTTCTGGGAATTGGATTTAAATGCCTGGGACGTGGCCGCCGGGGCGCTTATCGTGATGGAAGCCGGCGGTAAAGTAATTAATATGGATGGTTCACCTTTTTCAGTTTATGATCGTCAGATATTGGCGACCAATGGTCTGGTAGAGGCTGAGTTACTATCGATTTTTAAAAAATAGCGGCTAATCAGCCTTTTTTTCCGTTTGGATTTTTCGGATATGCACTTCGTGGATTAATCTCTGAGAAGCGCGGGTGACCGTTAAAACGACAGTCGGCAAATTGAGGATTTCGCCCGGGCGGGGAATTTTATTCAAAGTGTTGATTATTAAGCCGCTGATTGTTTCATAATCGCCTTCCGGCAGATTCAGACCAAATCGATCGTTGATCTCCCTGATTTCCATTTGTCCTTTGACGATGATGACGCCATCTTTTATTATTTTATACGGCGACCTAACCTGATCGTATTCATCTTCCAGTTCGCCGACCACCTCTTCCAGGATATCTTCGATAGTCACAACTCCCTCCGCTCCACCGTATTCATCCACGACAACAGCCATATTATTGCCGGTTTTCTTTAAATGCTCAAACAGTACGTTGATCGGCATACTTGGCGGCGCATAGAACGCAGTGCGGATATAGCGTCTGATCGGAGTATTGAAGTTTTCCCCGATAATATCGAAACTGTTTAAAATGCCGATTATCTTATCGATGCGCTCTTCGTAAACCGGCAGACGGCGATGTTTACTTTCGGAAATATTTTGAACCGCCTCAGCGACTAAAGAATCTTCCGGTAACGCCGTCACCTGTATTAAGGGAACCATGACATCTTCGGCTTTTTTTTCTTTAAATGACAGGAGACGACCGATCATCTGACGTTCTTCCGGTTTGACATCGCCCTGATCGCTAATCTTCATCAGGATTTTTAATTCCTCTTTACTTATAAAGGGTAATTTACTACTCAGGCGACCACCGAATAAGGTGGAAAGATAAGAGGCTAAACCGGAAAAAATGCGAATCAAAGGCGTCAAAATCAAAGAAATCATTCTTAAAGGTCGGGCAATTTTCAGAATTATAACGTCGGCGTATTGCTGGAAAATACTCTTCGGGACGATTTCGGCAAAAATCCAGTTTACAAAACTCATACAAACAATTGCCACAAATACCCCGGCCTCCTGCCAATATTTATAGCTCAGAGCCGTCGCCAACATCGTATTGGTAACCGTACAGACGTTGGTGCCGATTAAGGTCGTTCCTAATATCCGTTCCGGTCGTTTCAAGAGACTGACAACAAACTTGGAATCCTTATGTCCTTTCTTGGCGTTGTGACGTAGACGAATCCGGTCAGCCGAAACTAAAGCGATTTCCGAGCCGGAGAAAAATGCCTCACCCAGAACGCAAATAACAATGATCAGGATTGTCAAACCAGCCGACATTATAATCGCCTCACAAGCAGAATTTCAATCCGGTTATTTTCCATTTTTTCAACCACGAATTGCCAGCCGTCATAATTCTTTTTGACTTTAACCTTGGGCAATTCATCGAAAAGACTGAAAACAAAACCACCAATCGTCTCGAATTCATCGACGGGTATATTAGCCTTTAATAATTCATTAAACCGATCTAAAGGTAAAATGCCGCGCATACGATAAAGTCGTTCATTGATCTTTTCGAATTGTTCGTCTTTTTTCTCGAATTCATCGGAGATTTCGCCGAAAATTTCTTCGAGTAGATCTTCGATCGTCACCAATCCTTGAACTACTCCGAACTCATCCAGTACAATTGCTATGGAAATTCTCTTATACTGAAAATCGTGGAAAAGATCATCTACCCTTTTAGCCCTGGGTACGAAAAACGCCGGGCGCAAAAGGTTGCGCAGGTTGACTGATTTGGATTTTCCGGATTGCATATTGGCGGAAATACCGATCAGATCCGTGGCGAATAAAACGCCAATGATGTTATCGGGTTTATCTTCATATATTGGGACTTTGGAAAAGTGTTTAAGTTTTATAGTGCCAATTATTTCTGTGAGAGGCATGCTGACGGGCAGACTGAAAACGTTATTGCGCGGCGTCATGACCTCAGCGGCGGTAAGATCGCCAAAATCGAATACTTTGGTGATCATCGCATACTCTGCCGAATCGATGACCTTCTCCTTCTGGCTGTCTTCCAGCAACGAACGGATCACATCTTCTGTTAAAATACTATCCCGTTGTTCAACGTCGGATACTATTAGGGCAACGATTCGGTCAGAAATATTGCGAATTATCCAGCGCAGGGGCGTTAAAATATACATTATGGCTGAGAGCGGACGCGCGATCAAACCTGTAAATCGTTCGCTGTCTTTAATAGCTAATGTCTTTGGAGTAATTTCACCGAATAAAAGCACTAACGGCAAGGCAATCAGCAGATTAGCCCAGGGAACCGAAGTCCCGGCGATCTGGATCACAATGAGGGTAAATAGCGACGAAAAGGAGATATTAACGAACTCGTTGCCTAAAAGGATCGTGATGATCAAAGCCCGCGGTGTATTAAGGAGACGATTGATTATCTTGCCTTTAACCGGCTCGCGCGATAGTAATTTTTCACGCTGTACTTTCGACAGAGAAAATAGAGCCGTCTCGCTTCCCGAAAAGAAACCCGACGCCGCCAGTAGAATTATCAGGATTAGTATTTCAATAATCAATAAAACCATGTGCAAATATAAATATCAAATAGTTAATTACAATCGGTAAACATCCGACATGAAGATAAATAGTAATGAATATTAATAGTAAATGTTAATCGACAGACCGATGTTTTTACCCGATAAATCCATTTCGGTGACATCTGCATTTTTAAAACGCTCAGTAACCTGATTATCGACATTCATTAACCGGTAATTAAGTACGCGATGATCCCATTCAAGCGAAATTCCGATGAATTTAAACGGTCGGATTTCGACCCCGACTCCATATATTAGTCCCCAGTTCTGGAATATCGGACTGCCCATAGATTTATTATCTTCCACACCGTCGATAATTAAAACGTTATATCCAAGACCAATATCGAGATAAGGATAAAATAACGGGTAGCGAATAGGCGCTATCCGCAAATTCAGATTGATAGTCGGCATCCAGAAAATCAAGGTTGGTTCGGAGTAGGTATTGTCAAAATTTTTAATCCATTGCGTGAAATCACTGCGATAAAAACCAAGCCCAAAATCAAAGCCCATCGCATTGCCTAATTGTCTCATATTATAAAGTTCAATGCCGGCGAATCGATCAATCTCACCAAAACTCAGTTCACCGATCGCTCTTCTGGAAAATATTGATTTTTCCTGCATCACTTCATTGATCATCCGAATTTGTCGATTGATATCGTCGGTAATTTGAAAATCGACATAACGAATCTTGAAACCGTTATTGAACTGACGTTTAGGTTTTTCGGCCGGTTTAACTGCAACCGCCTCCGGTTTTTTCGATAGAGCTACATTGATTTCAAGCACCTGGTTCTTTTTTATATCGTAATACTGTTCCCATTTCTCGTAATTTTCATCGATTACGGTAAGTTTATGTGTCAAATCGGGAATCACTTCAATTTCTAGCGGAGCAATGCCATAATACAGATCATCGACAAATACCGAGGCGCCCCAGGGCTGAGTATTGACCTTGAAAGCGGTTTTCTTGCCCCTGACATCATAGGTCGGTTTTTCCAGTCCGGAAATCTGGCGGGCGACCGACGGGACGGCACCGGTCAAAACCGTTCCAAGCGTGCCTTCGAAGTCTTCAATTGCCGTAGCTTCGATCTTGCTGGTTTCGACGTCGATCAGCCGAAGGCTGACCGAATAGATTTCGCCAACTTTGCTCACCGATCCGGCAATGATTTTCTTGACCCCGACGATTCGTCCAACTTCTACCACACATTCGTCGGAAGTGCAACCGCTCATCTGGAATTCCATTTCGTCGAGAATTTTGTTCATCTTGTCACGTTCCATAACCAGGAAAACGCTGGCATTGAACAACTCGATCCGCAGACGATCAGTCAAAGCCTTCGCTTCCGCTTGAGTTACGCCATTAGCGTCTAATTCCATCACGGCAATCGCGATTTTTTCCTGGATTGGAGCTGTCGCCGGTGCGGCTTGAATAATCTCGGTCTGAACCGTGTCTGGGTCCGGGTTCAGTCTATATTCGACTTCATTATAGTCCTGCGGCGCTATCGGATTTAAAAGGTTAGCCACCATCATGACTATCTGTGAAAAACCCGATATGTTCATTTACCCCTCATAACCAAATCACCTGTATCTACAATTTTACGATGTAATATAATAGTGTTTTGCTATTATGTGCATGATATTTCTCACACTTTTTGCTAACAATCCTCCCGAAGGTTCGAAACCTCCGGAAGGTTTTATAAACTTTAAGCGTAATATAAGCGATAGCGCCTATTGTGGTTGTGAGATTTCTCACTAAAAATGAACATTTTAGAAATATTTTTAAGATAATCGGAGATACAGAAACTTCCGGAAGGTTATTAAATATTTTTGTAACCAATAAAACGTTGCGCGATCAAAAAGGATGTTATTTAAATAGAAAGAATTAGGTAATAATTATGAAATGCAATATCGGAAAAACTGATAAAATAGTGCGCTGGATCGTAGGTCTGGCTGTCATCGTGCTTGGCCTTTATCTGCGGAGCTGGTGGGGCTTGCTGGGCTTGATCCCGATCATCACCGCAGTTATCGGTCTCTGTCCGCTCTACCTGCCTTTTGGCATTAACACCTGTAAAACTCCTCCTTCAAAATAAATACCCCAACACCCCAACGAAAATCCGCAAGGTTTCCCCGACTTTGCGGATTTTTCTATTTAAATATCAAATA
>JALOAB010000059.1 GCA_023229045.1 Fidelibacterota bacterium | reverse complement strand
TATTTGTCCAAAAGGCGTATCCTTGAGATTTACCTGAACGTTATCGAATTCGGTCGAGGGATATATGGAGTGGAAACCGCCGCGCAACACTATTTCAATAAGTCGGCCGCGGAACTGAATATTGACGAAGCCAGCCGTTTAATAGCGATCCTGCCCAGTCCGCGCCATCATTCGCCTTATGACGAATCCAACTTTACCGAACACCGTCGCAAATGGTTGCTGAGTTGGCTTTTTAAAACCGGTCGGATTGATTCGGTCAATTATGAAATTCTCTCCGGAGGCAAAGCCCAAAACCGGCAGGAATTGGTTGACTCCACCGGGCTTGAGCAATTGATGCAGGCTGACATTATCGATTCCATTAAATCCGATCTGGAGAATCTTTCAAAATCTCTTCCAATCCCAGATGAAATCAGAATAATTGACACTCCAAGATAATGCTAAAATTCGATTATTTTCCAGAAGTTGTCACGTTCACCTGCTGATAATAGCAGTTAAATGTTTTAAAATTAAGTCATTATTTCTAAACGATATTTCCGACATTTTTCTTTATTTTGAGTAAAATTCTATTTAAGTTAACGCAATTCGTCCGGGGTAGACGAGGTATTTTAAAGGTATATAGAGGAGAGTAAAATGAAAAAACTGATGGTAATCCTGATGGTTGTCAGCTTGGTTATAATTGCAGGCAACTGCCAGAAAAAGGCCAAAGTGGAAGAAACACCGGCTCCGGTTGACACCACGGCCGTGGTTGACACTGTCAAAGCGTAAACTGACAGAAATTACCAGTTGAATTAAACAAAAGGTCCCGGGTAACCGGGACTTTTTGTTTTTATAAACAATCTATTACAGTGATAAACATCAATGATCAGAAACTGTATTTCACTTTCAGATAAAAATTATCGTTGGCATCATACATTCCGAAGATCGTATCCGATATGCCACTCAGAAAATCGGCTCCGGCCGTGATTGTAAAATTATCCGCATAATTCCAATCGACGCTCGTCCGCATCAGTGAAGATTTATCTTCGAAATTGTACAAAATCAAGAATAACGGGGATAATGTTTCATTAACGAAATGACCTCTCAGCATCAGCGTACCGATGAAGACGTTTTCGTCGGCCTGGATACCGCTTTCATAATCTAAAATCCGTTCGTTAATTCCCTGAACAGATATATCCAAAGCCGATGACAATTGATAATCAGCACCGAGCATGAACTGCGTAAACGGCTTAGCTACGATCATTCCTTTCGTCAGATATGACTGATTTTGGGTATTGAAATGTCTCTCGGGATAATAACCGCCTTCGCCGCGAAAAACGAAAACTCCTACCGGTTTGGAGAAATTCAAACCGAAGAAATTCTGCCAGGGATGCGTCGGCGTCAAATTGACCTGAAGTGGTATTCCGCTTGTGTCAAAGAGCATTTGGGTAAAATAAACCGGACGATCTTCGCGGATTTTCAGGTACATTAAAGACAGGTCGCTTCCCAAAAGGAAAGTATTCAGTTTCAGGGCGTACTCCGCCTTCTTTAAAGAAATCTGCGGCGGTTTATCTTCCGCATAATAAAGCGGAATATCACGATAAATAATCTGTCCCGGATAAGGAATCGGAATCGTCATTACTGTAGGCCGTTTATAGCCCCAATCTCCCTCAAACTTCAGATTGATCGGCTTGAATTCCGGAATAACCAGAATTTCGAGGGAATGATAACCATAATGTAATCTGGCATTGAGCATGGTCGTCGCCATGCGGATATCTTCGAAATCCTGCAACAGGAAATATGACAGATCCAGTGGATTCACAATATCATTAATGAAATAGCCGTCGGTTTTGCCCCACACGACCTGCTGTTTGCCGATCCTGAGGTCGAGCCATTTATTGTAAATATCAATATAGGCGTCGCGCAGATTCGGAATGGTCGTCGTAGTATCGGCAATGTCATTGGTGACGTCCAATGATGCAAAGGCGGCGACGTTTTCGCCATAAATCTCGGCATTCAGTCGCAGTCGGTTCCGGATTAACATGGCGTCGAGAGATTCATTCGCCCGAAACATATCCTGATTCAGGATAAATCCGCGGAAAGTCATCTGCGCCCAAGCCGGATAAGCAATACAGATGATTGATAAAACCGTTATCCAGATAGCCGCCCGTTTCATCTGATTCCTCCGCGTTCAAGAGCGGTTGTCGTGAAAACCTGATCGCCGATCGGCTCGTTGAGTTTCGCCTCCAGGATTTTCAGAATAGTTCTATGATTCGTGACATAGTTAGTCATTTCCAGATTGAACTGAAGCCAGACGCCGGAAACGTTGCGAATGTCATCAGCCCTAAGGGTCTTCATAAGCTGACCTTTGCGATCATAGAAATCAACCTTGATATGCACCCATTTATCAGGAATTACCCAACTGATCTTTTTACTGTATAAATCGTTTTTATCGATTGGCACCGATTCGATTTTGTAGCATGTAATACCGTCGATGGTCTCTTCGCCAATGAGCGTATGAGAATCCTGATCGATCAGCCGACCGCCCATATCGTCATAGGTAAAATCGGTGCCCATGAAATATTCATTCTTACTCTCACCGGCGATCCGGCGCACTTTCTTCAAAGCCGGTAGATAGAGCCAGCGGTCGTCATCTTTTTTCGGATCGGAGTAAGAAATCATCAGCAATCCGGTTCCGCGAATATCAGCCGGATACTCGAAAAACACGAGGATTTTCTCATCGACACCTTTCGGATCGTTAACCGATTTTGTGTACTGGACGACATCCCGTTCACGGGTCTTGTTTTGCTTGTTGATCAGGATCATTTTTGACTTGGCGATGCGGGTTTTAACCTCCTGCTGTTTCTCAACTTTCAGCATAATATCGCGCCCCGACGTCTGCGCAAAACCAGTGGTGTAGAGAACGATGAGCATTGTTACGCTCAGTGCCAGGTATTTTTTCATACTAATCTCCTTTTATTGAAGTCATTTATCGTTAATTACCGGAATTTCGTATCGTTTTGTTTTTTTCATATAGATAACCATTATCGGCGGAGTCATTAATAATCCCAGGAAAAACGCCTTTAAAAAATTCCTTCTGAAGCGGAATTCCACTACACCGGCGATCTGCAGACAAATTATCACGTAAACCACCAGAATAATACTCAAATTAGCCCAACAGAAGTTGCCCAAAGCTGACCAACCACCGGCGGCTTGAAACTTAAAATGACCCAGCCACCGCACCAGTACCACGATCAGGCGATAAATCCAGTAGATCAATATTCCACCTGAAATCAACAGAATCAGACGAGCAACTCTTTTATCTTTATGTTCCGATGTCATTGTTTACTCCTTTTCCCAAAGATAAAGGCTGGTTTGATTGATACCAGCAAAGTCGGCAAAACCGTCAGCGCTCCGAACAGACAGCCGATAATTGAAAACACAATTAAAAAGCCAAAGAAGAAAATCGGTTCGAATCCGGACAGCATCAGCACCGTGAAGCCGATAACCACCGAAACCGCATTATAGACAATTCCTTTGCCACTGGTGGTCAGCGTCCGGATAACGGCTTGTTCGACATCTCCATCTTTACGAACTTCCAGGCGAAAACGATACAAATAATGAATCGTGTAATCAATTCCAATCCCAATCATGATACTGGAAATCAGGGCGGTAGCCATATTCAGCGTAACACCGAAATATCCCATCACTCCGAAAAGGCACAGCACCGCCGCGCTAAGCGGAACAATGGAAATCAATCCGGCAATCGCAGAACGGAAAGCAATCGCCACAATAATAAAAATCGCCACGATTGAAAGCGCCAGACTGCGAATTTGTCCATCTACAACCAATTTAGATAAAACTCCGATCAGCGGCGCCATTCCGGAAACCGACGGGAAGTTTTCCGTTCCGAGGTTTTTTACGATATACTCTTTTGTATCGGTGTAAAGTTTATAGGAAGTCTTCGAACCGGAATCATTCACCCGCGCCAGAATTTGGGCCTGGGCATAATCGTAATCCACGAAACGATCCAGGTCTTTCGTGTCACCGGTCAATGAATAAAGAAACAGGTATTGCGCAACCTCTTCATTGGTCGCCGGAATGACATTGTATTGAAGACTGTCGCCATGAAAAGCCTGATTCATGCGTTTGAGCAGATCGACAATCGAATTGGCGCGCGTCACGGCTGGCTGGTTTTCCAGAAAGATGCAAAGGCTGTCGATTTTATGCAGAAATGCCGGGTTTTTAATGTCACCGGTAGCCAGGATGGAAATCGTCGAACTTCCGCCGAAATTCCGGTCAATGACATCATTGCCCTGGCGAATTTCAGCAGACTTTTTCCAGTAAGCGATCGGATTGGTATCAACGATAATGCGGGTTATGCCGGTCGACACAATGATAATTCCCAGCAGGCAGACAATCAGAAACGGTTTGCGGAAACGGATAAAAAAGCGTCCCCACCCTTCCAGAAATCGGTGCGTTCGTTGATGCGAACCGGCGGCTTTCAGGGTTGCCGGGTAATCGAGCAGTTTCAGCGCGGCGGGTATGAATGTCAGGCTGTAAATATAAGCAATCGTCGTCCCGCAGGCGCACAACAGCCCGAGATTTTTAGCCGGCGGTAAAATGTGTGAGCGGAGACTGAGAAATCCCACCAGTGTCGTGAAGCCGGACAACAGCACCGGAGTCGTCAGATAAGACAAAATCAGCCGGATAAGATTGTCCTTGTCGGCTTTCGGATTATTGAAATACTCTACGAAATATTGGGTTATAACCTGGATGCTGTAGCTATTGGCAATCGCAATCAGCATCACCGGGATCAGCATTTCGACAACGGTCATCTTCACCCCTACCATAACCATCAGTCCAACCGTAAACACGATTGACATTATTACCACGGTAAAAGGTAAAAAGGCGCCCGTCCAGCTGTGAAATGTAAAAACCAGCAACAGGATCATCAGAATTATCCCGTATGGAAAAAGTTTCTTTACATCCGAAGTCATCGTAGCGGATACTTCCCGGCGGGTCAATGGCAATCCGGCCATGTGAATCTGCTCGGGACCCTCGTACTTATGCTTGACCGCCATGAAGGTATCGTAAATTTCGCTGTCGGTGTTCTCATGTCCGGCGACATCCAGATAGGCAATAATGCCCGCCTTCTGGAAATCCGTCGAAACTAGAGTTCCGTAAATCATCCGGTTATCAGCAATGCGATGTTTGAGTGAATCAATCCGGGATGCGGTCGTCGGCAAGTCCTCAATCAGTTCGCGCACCTCGAAACCGTCGGCAGTGCCCATAACGTCCGGAACATTCGTAATCGAGACGACCTGGTCAACCGTCGCCAGCATTTCGATTTCGGCTGTCATAGCCTCGATTTTCTCAAGCGTCGCCGGTGAGAAAATATTTTCCGAGGTAATCGAGACCACCACCAGATCGTTGCCACCAAAAGTATCCTCCATCTGCTTCAAGGCATTAATGATTTCGAAATCCTGCGGCATCAGGGCTTTGGTGTCCGGTTCCAGCTGAATGCGGGGAATACTCCAGCCCATCAGCAAAGTCAATAATATACAGGCGGCGATAATGGTTCGTGGATATTTCAGGTCGAATTCAATTATTTTGTGTATCATTCATCATCCGAGAAATTAAAGGTGAATTGTTTATCCATAATTCCGTTCATGATTATATCGACAATTAATTTGATCATATCAGCGATTGAGTAGGGAGCGTTGATTAAAATTTCCGGCTGAAAGGTGTTCTCAAGCATTTTATAAATAAAATCAGCCGTGAATTTCAAATCGAACTTTTTTCTTAACAGGTTGAGATCATCCGCTTTTTGAAAAGAATCCAGAATGCGGTTGATGATCTCCTGTTCAAATTCCTTGACTTCTTTCCAGACCCGCGGAAAAAAAAGTTTGACATCCAGAACGGTTCGCGAATTTAAGCGCGAAAAGTGGCGGAAGAGCACATTCATCAATTCGTAAAAACATCTTAGCGGATCTTTTGGATCCAATTGCACGGCGCGGCTTTCGGTAAAAAGTTCGTGGTAAATGTCGAACAGCACATACTCAATGAATATTTCCTTGGTCGGGAACTCTTTATAGAGAGTTTTCTTGGCAATGTGCAGATCGCTGGCTAGCTGATCAAGGTTCAGCGTGCGGGTGCCGTTAGCCAGGATAAACTGGCGGGCATAGGCGATAGCCGGCGCCAGTTTGGTTTTGGTCTCTTCACCCGCTGGAAACGTATATTGTTTCATGCGTTTCCATTTTAAAAATTATAGAGATTAAAGTCAAGAGCTAATTTGTGCCATCTATCATATTTCAGTCAGTCATTTCTCCGTCGGAAATTGACGGGAAGCGTTGCAAATTATTTTTTGTTTGAAATATTAAAAAAATACCGTATAATAGCGCGTTTTTTTACAGTCGTTCAAAACGATGTTTTCTGTCGGTTTGACCTGTGATGTTGTGATTAACTCATTAATGGAGGGTTTATGCGAAATGGCAAAAATCAAGTATGGCTATGGACCCCACTTAATGCTGGATTTGAATGACTGTGATTCAGCAGTATTAGACAGTCTCGAAGCTTGCTTCAAACTTTTAAACGAACTCCCCCCCAAAATTGGCATGACCAAAATTACCCAACCGAACGTCTTCTGGTACGAAGGGCGTTTTCCGGGTGATGAAGGTATTACGGGAGTAGTGATCATCGCCGAAAGCCACATCTCCCTGCACACGTATCCAAGGAAAAAATTTGTATTTGTCGATCTGTTTTCATGCAAAACGTTTGACGTGGATATGGCGCGGGAGTATATCATTGATTATTTTAAAAGTCGATCTCCTAAATGGTATGTTAAGGAACGCGGCGAAGATTTTCCACAACATTCATAGTCTGAAATAAACTATGCCGACATCCCTTTCATCCGGAGCTTTCGGCGCGCTCGAGCCGGAATATTCTCTGTATCCTCCATCACGGATCGCCATTTTTCCGATTCCCTACGACGGGACCGCTACCTGGCAGAAAGGCGCCGCCAAAGGACCTAAAGCCTTAATCGCCGCTTCCGCTAATATGGAGCTTTACGATATTGAAACCGACTCGGAAGTTTATCGGCAAGGCATTACTACTCTACCACCTCTTGAATGTCCCAAAAAACCGGAGGATCTGGTTACAAAGGTTGCCGAAAAAACCAGCCGGCTTCTCGCCGATGGAAAATTCGTAGTCGGAATCGGTGGCGAACACTCAATCTCGATTGGCTTAGTTCAGGCGCATAGCCGCCATTTCCCGAATTTATCGGTATTGCAACTTGATGCTCACTCCGATCTGCGCGATGAGTACGAACACAGTCGTTACAATCATGCCTGCGTCATGGCGCGTATCCGGGAATTCTCCCCGATAATGCAAGTCGGCATTCGCAGTATGGACGTCAGTGAGTTAGCACGACTCGATAAAAAACGCATCGTTTGCGCGCACGAGTTCCACAATTCACCAAAAATCTTCGATAAAATCTGCGACAACCTGACCGAAAACGTTTATCTTACCATCGATTTGGATGTCTTCGATCCGGCGGTTTTCCCATCCACCGGTACCCCCGAACCGGGCGGTCTGGGTTGGTATGATGTTATGAATGTCATCTCTCACGTCAATCAAAAGAAGCGAATCGTTGGTCTGGATGTCAATGAGCTACTGCCTAATCCCGCGGATAAAGCCCCGGATTTTCTGACGGCCAAGTTAATTTATCGCACCCTAAGTATGATTTACGCAAAGGAGTCCTTATAATGAGCAAGAAAGCTTATCTTAAAAACATAGTTGAACACATTGATATAAAATCATTCGACGCTCGACCGATCCTTAAAGCTTATAGTGCAATGGCGTTCCAGGCGCGCAATCTGGCGACCGCGGCGGACATCTACGACCGGGCGCTTAAAGATGAAAAATGTAAGGTCATTTTGACATTAGCCGGTTCGATTTTCAGCGCCGGATTGAAAGATGTCGTGGCTGATATGGTCGAAAACAACATGGTGGATGCGATCGTTTCGACCGGCGCCTTGATCGTCGATCAGGATTTCTTCGAAGCGCTCGGCTTCAAACATTATATCGGCACTCCCTTTATTGATGACAACGATTTACGCGAATTGGCTATTGATCGTATATATGATACTTATATCGATGAAGACGAATTGCGGATCTGCGATATGACCGTTGCCGAAGTTGCCAATTCTCTGCCGCCGCGTCCTTTCTCTTCGCGTGAATTTATCTGGGAAATGGGCAAATACCTCGAGCGAGTTGGGATTAAAACCGAAAAATCAGTCGTCTATTCGGCTTACAAAAAAGGCGTGCCGATTTTCGTGCCGGCTTTTTCCGATTGTTCGGCTGGTTTCGGGCTGATTCATCACCAGTGGAATCGCAAAGATGCGATGGTTACGATCGATTCCGCCCGCGATTTTCTCGAACTGACCAAAATAAAAGTCGCCGCCGAAGAAACCGGTATTCTGATGATTGGCGGCGGCGTACCGAAAAATTTCACTCAGGACGTGGTCGTGGCTACCGATGTGCTCGGTGTTGAAAAACCAATGCACAAGTACGCCGTGCAGTTGACCGTAGCCGACGAACGCGACGGCGGTCTTTCCGGTTCGACCCTCAAGGAAGCCAGTTCGTGGGGCAAAGTCGATACCAAATACGAACAGATGGTTTACGGCGAAGCTACCTTGACTATGCCGCTCTTAGTCAGTTATGCTTATCACCAGGGCAACTGGAAGAAACGTCCGTCAGCGCGCTTCAGCGACTTATTCATTTAAATACTCACAAAATCCAGGTTATTTTAACTTGGATTTTTTGATCAAATAGACTTATTTTTCGACAATTCGTTGGGGGATTAAATGACCGTATCTAAATCAATAGTTAAATCTTATCTTGATCTTACCCGCGCCCATTTTGCGCCGATCTGGCCATTGTTTTTTATCTCAGGACTGGTGTTGGCTTTTCAAAATTACGGTGGATTTTCCTGGAGAACTCTAATTCTGGCTGGATTGATCGGGCTGTTCGGCTTTGAGACCGGCATGGTCTGGAATGACATCCTCGATCACAAAATTGACGAGAAGGACGTCGAACGCGATAAACTAACCCGCTACTGGCGACCATTCGGCGAGCGGCCTCTGCCGTCGGGTTATATTAATTACCGTAGCGCTTTAATTTTCGACGGTGTTCTGCTGGTGATTACGATTGTTTTGATTGCCCTTTTACCGTCGCCGCATCGCTGGTATGTCTATCTCTTTATGCCGATCACTTATGGGCTGGAATCGTTTTACAACTTAAAAAAACGGAAGGAGAAATTTCCCTGGGCACAGATTCTTGGACGCATGGATTTCGCGCTTTTTCCGGTCGTCGGTTATCTCGTGCATGGTCATTTAGATCAAACCTGCCTGCTCTACTTCCTGTTCTTCTATCCTTTTGCTCTAATACATCTTGGGGTCAACGACCTGGTCGATATTAAAAATGACGAAGCCCGAAAGGTAAACACGATTACCACGCTTTACGGTATCAAAGGCACGCTCTGGTGGAATGCCGGTTTTACTGTGCTACACTTCGTGACGGCGATTATTTTTCTGGGCGAGCTGGGCTCAATTGCCAGATTCGGTTTCGCGATCGGATTCGGCCTTTTGATCATCGCTAACCTGATTATGTGGTCAAAGAAAACGCCGGATTCGGCGCTAAAAGCCTTACCGCTTGTGCATGCCACGCTGTTTGTATACATTATTTCGATCTACTTAGATGCAGCTTTTTAAGAAAGAAATAAACCGCTGAGATCGCTGAGAACGCGGAGTAATTTCAAAATTAAAAAATTATTATTTCTCTGCGACCTCTGCGAACTTGTACGTTTGGTTGTGAGTAAAATAAGCAATAAAGAAATTAGCAATATGAAGCCATTGGGTGGAGAAATTGATTTGTGCCATAGGCCTCCAGAGCTTGTCACTAAGATTAATTCTCGCCCATCTTTCTTTCAAGTCTGGGCAGAATCTGAGGGCGTTGACCCTGTGTGTAGCAAGAGCAGAGCGGAAAGAATAGAGCGGATACTCAATGGTAAAACAGTCAGACAGGAGAATTTTTATGAAG
>JALOAB010000058.1 GCA_023229045.1 Fidelibacterota bacterium | reverse complement strand
GTTATAGAGTCCGTATTTTCCTATACTTTTCATACCCTTACCTTATAATGGCGCATTTCTGAGTTTTTAGCCCCTGATTCGTTTCTATTGATAGCATATAAATTCCACTGGCTATATCAGAAGCATTCCAGACTAAACGATGATAACCAGCCTCTTTCCTGCCTTCGTATAAAATTCTAACAACGTTCCCCAATAAGTCATATACTTTTATTTTTACTGGCGATGGAATTTTGAGTTGATAACTCACAACGGTATTTGCATTGAAAGGATTGGGGTAATTGGTGAAGAGTTCAAACTGCTTATCAACCATCAATTCCAAATCATCATCGATACCTGTGATCATTGACTCTATTTCCGGCAGGATAGATTCATAAAGATCGTCATCAATCGGAAAATCCCATTTGGTTTTGAACTTTTCACGAAGATCCACGCCTGCCGCTACACTAAAAGCACAACAAGTAACAGTCATCGAAATGGTTTTAGACCGATCATAATCTGTAACAGGATCGATATCATTTAATACATCCCAGCTTTCGTTAGCGGGTTGCAGAACTTTAAAAAAACGAGGAATTATCTCATATCCAAAACTATCTGCCAGATTCAAAACAATACCATCTAACAAATCTGGGGTTAGCATACTGAAATCCGGATTTTCCTCATAAGAAGTAAGTGATGTTTTAGCTTTATTGAATACATTCTCTAAATCTGAACGGCAAACGTCCCCAAGCTGATACGATTGTTGATCTGTGAATAATTCACGTATCGCGTATAAACCTACAAGACTTGCCCAGGCTTCGATGAAATTCGTCCCAAAATTCCAGTAATCTCCTCCCGCTGAAATGTAACCAAGCCCGGGATACAGCTGGTTAAATCTCGTTGATGCCAGCGTATAATTATGCCCTAACTCATGAAAAAAAATAAACCAGGCTGGCTCACCTTGCCACATTGATGGACCCACTAATACCGGATTACCACTCCAGGCTACACCCTGTAGACACGGACTATATTCAATTCTTTGAATATCATTAAATACTGTACCACATACCTGGCTTTCGATTTTTGCTCCCAAATCGACTGCATTCAATATTTCATAAGCATCCATCTCGTCCCGGAAGTAATCAGGGTAAATGAACATCACATAATCACCACATACCGTGTCGACTTCTGTGATAATATTAGGATCAATGAGCAGACTTGCATAACCTGAATCCGGGACTTGATCTGTCCAATGATCCTGATAGTACGTGCGAGATATCCAATTGACCTGAGTCCAATCCAGACATAGTAATGAAAACATCCAGCGAAACCGCGTCGTGGTTAAATATGATTTATGAACGTAAAAGCGACCTCTTGACTCTTGCGATTGCGGATTCCCATCATTATCAAATTCCCAAGAACAGTTCCCTTCGATTAACCACGATTCGCCATCCCATTGATTTAAATTAACATTTAGTTTATAATCATATCCAATATCACCAAACCGAACACCAGTTAAGCTGTCATGGTCCACATCCAGATAAACCTCAAAAATTGTACTAGTATTAATCCCCGCCTGATTTCCTTTGGGAATAGTATCATTGGGGTAAAAATCCATGAGTATTATATCTGTGGATTGAATGAATTTGACTTTTTTTAGATCCATATAAGCAGGATCGCTGATTGAAATATCTCCTATTGGATCATCAATAGTTTGAGGTAAAATAATACTTAATGGAATAAATATTAATATTAATATAAAATAAGAGGTGATCTTCACAGGTTTTTTATGAGTAAAAGTATTCATGAGCAATTATATCTAATAACTATTACTTCAATCTTTTCAAGTCCAATTAAGTAACATGAAATCTTTACTGTATAAATACGCATTTTTTAGTTTTCACACCTTTGTTTGTTTCAATAGAATAAATATACACTCCGCTGGCAATACCTGAAACTTCCCATATAAAATGATGATATCCCCTATTTTTAATGCCCTGCTTGGAATTCAATATGACATTACCCAATAAATCATAGATTTTAATTGTCACTTCTAACTGTGTATCAAGTATATAACTAATCACTGTGTTATTATTGAAAGGATTGGGGTAGTTAGGTAAGAGTTCAAATTGTATTTTACGTGCGGATATTTTGTTATCATCAATGCCATTTACCATACCTTCAATTTCTGACTTGAGATATTCGTATAGATTGTCATCTATCGGAAAATTCCAACTGTTCTTAAACTTATCGCGAAGATCAGTGTCTGCGGCTACACTGAAAGCACAACACGTAATGGTCATCGAAACTGTTTTTGCATAGTCGTAATCGGCGGTTATGTTTTCATTTATTTCATCTAATAGTTCCCAATCCTGATCGGGCGGCTGAAGTACTTTAAAAAAAGAGGGGAAAATATCATAACCATATTGCTCGCCGAGAGATAAAAATATTCCATCAATCAAATCAGGGGTTAGTATATGATAATTCGGATTTTCTTCATATCCTGACAGTTGCCCTAGGTAGGAATTTTTCATATCATTAAAGTTCTGTTCTAAACTACCGGCACATTCAGTACTTATTTGATATTGGCTTTTATTGGTGAATAATTCCCGCATAGAAAAAAGACCTACCATCGTAGCCCACGCTTCCATGAAATTGGTTCCGAAGTCCCAATTGTCTCCTCCCATAGGGGTATCATAACCTAGGGATGGATATAAATAATTAAATCTTTTTGCCGCTAATGTATAATTATGCCCCAGTTCATGAAAGACGATAAACCAGGGTGGTTCATTCCACATCCAGGAACCAATCGAAATTGGATTGCCGCTATATGCAACACCTTCTAACCAAGGATTGAATTGAACCACCTGGGTACCTTGATATTCAGTCCCACATAGTTGACTTTCAATCTGCATACCTAAACTAATAGCCTGTAAAATCTCAAAATTATCCATCTGATCTTGAAATGAAGTCGGATAAATGAACTCTATATGATCTCCGCGCGCCGTATCGACATCCGCTATTCCGGTTGTATCGAATTCCAAGGTAGCATGACCTTCATCCGGAACTTGATCTGCCCAATGATTGCCGTAATATGTTCTAGCTACCCAATTGACTTTTGGCCATTTTAATCCGATATATGAAAATATCCATCTAAATCTATACGGGGCTGTGATTCTTGGATTGCCTTCCGCAAATACGAAAAAGCCACTATGGAAATCATATAAACCTGAGGCGTCATATTCTCCATATACATTCCCATCTATCCAGTTTTTTCCATTCCAATCGAAGAGATTAATACGTAGTTTGTAATCATATCCTATGTCTTCAAGTTGAACTCCGGTATTCGGATTATCGTCCACATCGAAATACACTTCAAATATAGTTGTCGCATCTATTCCTACTTCATTACCGCGGGGAATAGCTATATTCGTGTAAAAATCAAACATAATTCTATCCGGTGTAGCTGAAGCTTGCCAAAATTTTATTTGCTCTATATCCACAAAATTTGGATCACCAGCCTGAATATCACCAACCGGATCGGTAATAGTTTGGCTCCACAAACTAACTGGGAGTATAAAAAGCATAATAAAAATTATTTTTATAGAGCTGTTTGATGGGGTTATCTTCACTGGATATTTCTCTTTTAATAAAACGAAAAATTCAGAGTCGGGTGACTAATGAGCCACCCGACTCTTTCAAACAACTTATTACTTCAACAAAATACACTTCTTGGTCAAACTGCTTTTTCCGGCAACTTCTAATCTATAGAAATAAATACCGGAAGAGAAAGTAGAAGCATCCCAATAGAACTTGTGATAACCACTTTCGACAACTTTGTTATTAACAAGGCTAGCGATACTCCGCCCAAGCATATCATAGATTACCAGGCTTACTTGAGCCCTACTTGGAAGATTAAAAGTAATACAGGTAGTCGGATTAAACGGATTCGGGAAATTTTGCATTAGCGAAAATTCGGTTGGTAAGTTTTCTGCTATTTCTTTAATTCCGACTTCAGGTTTGTAGAATTTAATTGCCGTTTCATTGACAGGATATCCATCTAACGGTAGATTATCACCATAGTATTGAACTCCCAATCCACTATCTTTTCCGGGTTGGATACCAATGGTCGCTCTTTTTGCACAGGGTTCCGGTGCAATGCCCAGGTCTTTGTAATAATAGGTAATAGAGCCATCAGCCGAGTTTAGCACTACCTGAAAGGTTAGGTTCGTATCCGGACAGACCGTATTACCTTCCTCTCCAGTAACATAATGATGATTAGTCATTTTATGATACTGAACGGTAAAGGTCCCTGCCGTAGCATCGTGATAATAATATATTTTACCGGTTGCTGTATTATAAGGAGCAGAGGCATAGGCTTTATCTCCCATAATATCACAAGCAAGCGGACATAAAATATTATCCCAACCCATACCGGGAATCGTCGTGCCATAAGAACCCGAGGTAATCCAGTCTATCGGATCGGAGAACGAACATTGACCATTAATACCAATACGAATACTATCAAATTCCGTATCATAGAATTCAAACGTCATTCCCAGCGCGATCGGACCGGCACTTCCGTCATCAACATCGGGTGAAGCCCATGGAGCTGTAAAATCCTCGCGGGGTATTTCGGTACCAATTGTGCTAATGTCATTCCAGACATATGTCGCAGTAGTTACAGTGTACGGGTCTTGTATCAATAAACTTTTAACGTCAAGATAAACTTGCTGATCAATAGGAAAATCTGCTATAGACTTAAGTTCGTGAAAAAGATCATTTCCCATTGCCAGGTCAATTGCGGCGGTTTGAACTGCGGTAATTGTCTGGTACCACCTATGATGAGCCTGAGTCAAGAAATCATCCGAACTGCTGATTGAAAAATCCGCATGACGAACGTAATTGTTGACAATCTGCGAAAAACTATTTGCAGAATCGGCCAAGTCAAAGGCGGCGGGGATTATATCGGAGAACACTTTTGCGGTCCAGCTAAGATCAGTAGATAACGAGAGTAGCAAGCCGGTCATCAGATCAGGAGTGAGATCAAAAGCTGTACCCGAAAAGTCATTCCAGGCCGTAACCAAATCTGCTTTTTTATTCATGATAGCCGTTTTAGCCGCACCGTCGGTCATGCTCTCAGCGATATAGTACACATAACAATTTTCATATGCATCAGCCAATAATGCTCTTAGAGTCCACTTATGATGTGCATCCCAGGCAAAGCCATTGATACTATCTTCATCAATGCAATACCATCCTTCATCGTAGCCAGGAATAGGACGTTGATAACTTTTCTGAGACAGCATGACTTCTCTTAATCCGGCACTTTTCTCTTTAATGGTTTGATCAACAACACCCTCTAACATTGCATACCAATTGGGTTCATCAACCCAATATTGACCCGGAATGCGACACGTAAATTGGTTAACTCCGCCAGAACCATATACAACGGGAGACGCATAGTTGTTATAATTTTCATAATCGACTCTGAATTTTCTGTCGCTTTCCGCGATCGTCCCGATATTAGTCCTGACAAGAGTAACCATTTCATCGACAACACCGGTGATATTTTTTGCATCCGCGGTCGTAGAATATGGTTCCGGAACTTCAATAATACAGTTAGTACCTTCTTTGTTTACTAATTGAGTAACTAAAGCAGGATTTACTGTAAAAAGACCCGGCTCGGTCATGGCGTCTCCGCCGTAATGCGGTACCTGATGCCAGGAGTTGCCGTCCTTATACCACCCATCCAGATAGTATTCCAATTCCTCCCAACCTGTTCCCACGAGAGAAAATTTCCAATACATTGTCTTACCGTCTGGTGTTACTGTTGCCGGCATTACTGAACGGGTCATAAATGAACTTATGTTCTGATCCCAATCTAAAAACATTCTGCCAAACCAACGTCCACCACCATAGTCATGGAAATCGACATTGCATTCATTACCACGGTACTGTCCTGTTGTAGGATCACAGTCGACATCGAGAGTAAAAGAGTTAAGACTCTCTCCGTAAATCCTGTCAGTGAATGGGCCATCCATGGTAAATCCCACTAATAAGCTTTCTCCCTCTTGAACAAAATAGCCGCCAACATAATCAACACAGGGAGGCTCAACATCACCGATCGGATCGGTCCAAGTGAATTCACCTGGTAATTGTGCTTGTGTAAGCACAGGGATACAAAACATTAAAGCAAATGTAATAATCCCGCAAAATACCAATTTCTTCTTCATCGTTTTCTCCTTTTTTTTCTTTTTATCGCCCACTAACGAAAGCAAATGCATTATTTTTTTAAGTATACCTCCTTATTTGTTATTGGTTAATGTTACTAAAGTGAAAAGTTAAAAATAGATACTCATCAATAGTTCTGTACAGCATCTCATTTTTGATAATATTTCTCTCAACTTCTCTATTCCGCATTATATTTTGATGCATTTTAACCATCAAATTGCACTGTTACTATACCAGTTGCGTTAATTTTCTCCTTTGTTCGGATTATTATTTTCACCCTTTTGTTGCAACAATTCTAAAATATTGCCTAACTCAATCGGTTTAATCAACAGGGGATAATGACTAAAGTTTGATTTTTTGTATGTTCGCGAATCTGCGGTATAGAAAATGAAATCAGCATCGGTGACGGTTTTTACCTTTTGGGCAAACTCCCATCCGTCCATATCAGGCATATTGATATCACAAAGTATATATTCAAATTTCGCCTTTTTTAGCCTTTCTGTACCTTCGAAACCATTGTTGGCGACTTGGGGATGATAGCCCGCTTTGCGCAATCCGATTGCCAGGGATTCAGCGGATTTTGTTTCATCATCAACTATCAGAATATTTTTGCTATTATTATCCATTTCAACTACTCTTCAAAAACCAGTCTGATTAGGTCAAATAACATGCCAGGGTGTATAATCCATAAATAGTTTTTTTATCTTCGAATAGAAAGCAATGATTTTCCCTTTAACGGGAAATCAGGAACAAGTAAATATGATGGAGGCGGCATTACATACTGAAACACATTATTAATAAAAACATTTCAATCTGAAACGTTTTTATTAAAATCCGTAAACTAATAATACTCTATTCCTTTTGACTCAGTCCAAAAAGCTTTATCTTGCGCCAGAGAGTTGTTGAACTTATACCAAGGTCTTTGGCGGTTTTTATTTTATTCCACTTATTCTTTTCCAAATTAGACAAGATGGTATCTTTTTCTATCTCCGATAAACTTCTATTTTCCATGGAGACATCCAGACGATCAAGAATAACATTTTCGATCATAATTGGAATATCATTATCAGTGATGGTGTCTTTTTGGGCCAGAATTACGGCTCTCTCAATTATATTTTCGAGTTCTCTGACATTTCCAGGCCAGGGATAAGATTCTAACCGGGTATATACTGATTTTTCGATATTTTCTACATTTTTTAAAAATTTCTTCGAATACTTAATCAGAAAATAATTGGCCAGTAATCGTATATCTGCGCCTCGCTCGCGAAGTGGTGCAAGCTTGATCGGAAAAACGTTAATTCTGTACAGTAAATCGCTTCGGAATAATTTATTATCTACTTTTTTATTTAAATCGCTATTCGTAGCACAAATTAATCTGGTATTGACTTTTATAGTCTGGTTACCTCCTACCGGTCTGATTTCGTTATGTTCGACCGTACGGAGTAGTTTAGCCTGCGCTGATAATGACATTTCGCCGATTTCATCTAAAAATAAGGTGCCTTCCTCTGCTTCCTTGAAAAGCCCCTTCTTGTTCACGGACGCGCTGGTAAAAGCTCCTTTGACATGACCAAACAATTCGCTCTCCAGTAAATTTTCCGGTAACGCCCCGCAATTGATAGCGATATAGGGTTTATCTTTCCGTTTGCTCTGCAAGTGAATTGCTCGGGCGATTAAATCCTTACCAGTTCCACTTTCTCCCAGTAACAAGACCGGGATATCCAGATCTGCCACCTCTTTTACTAATTTCATTACGTGGATCATTGGTTTACTTTTACCAATGATACTATTACGCACATTCTCTTCTTTAAATTGACGCTTTAATGTACTTATCTCTTCAACCAGACGAGCTTTTTCCAATGCTTTCTTAACAGTGTGAATGATCTCTTCTCTCTGCATTGGTTTAGCGATATAATCATATGCACCAAGCTTGATTGCCTTAACCGCAGTCTGAATCGTGGCATAGGCGGTTATCACTATCACCTCTGTTGTTGGACTCGATTTTTTTACATAATCGATGATATCAAATCCATCAACTTTTTCCATTTTCAAATCAGTGATTATCAAGTCAAAATTATCGTTTTTTAAAATTTGTAATGCGCGCGAACCGTTTTCAGATTCAATAACGCCGTATCCCTCCTTCTTTAAAATCAGAGACAATGTATAGCGGCTATTATCGTGGTCATCAATTACTAATATTCTTGGCATAGGTAACTCTCTCTTATATAGGTACTTCAATCGTAAAACACGTTCCGATATTCACCTTGCTTTCTACTTTTATTGACCATTCATGTTGTTCCAATATCCTTTTTACTACTGATAATCCCAATCCGGTTCCACAGGATTTAGAAGTGAAAAATTGTTTAAATATTTTCTTTAGATGATGTTTGGGAATTCCCCTACCGTTATCCTGAATGGATATCAATACCAGATCATGACTGCGCTTTACAGTTATTTTTATGTTGCCCTCAGTCTCTATTGATTGAACCGAATTAATCAATATATTCCAGAGTACCTGTTTGATAGAATCACGGTCATATTTCAACTTGGGGATATTACTACTAAAATGCGTTTTTATCTTGATATTCTCCGCGACATTCTTATCCATGTTTAATAATAGAATGACTTCTTCGATCGTTTTTCTAATATCATAATAAGAAAACTTTAATTTTTCCGTATTTGTATAATTCAGGTAAACAGTAATAATGTTATCCAGACGTTTAATTTCCTCTCTTACGATGTCTAGTAGTTTTTTATCATCATCATCAACATTGAGGTTATATTGCAGAACGCTGATAGAGGTAGAAATCGCATTGAGTGGATTTCGGATTTCATGAGCAATATTTGAGGTCAGTTCCCCAAGCACTGCCAGATATTTTAATTTCTCGAGTCTTTCCTTAGTATTCTCTAATTTTTTCCGCAGGTTAATATAGCGGGTAACGTCATCCAATACTTCCAGCACTTTTTTTACACTGCCGTCGGTATCCCTAATAGGAGCAGAAGTAACCGTAAAAAATTTATTTTTGGCAACAATTATATGGCGGCAAATCTTACCGGTTTTGAATATTTTGGTATTGGGACATTCCGGACAATTTTCCTGTTTACCAAATAATTGATAACATTTCTTGCCAAGAATTTCGTCCTCGGTTTTTAACCATTTTTCACAGGTATTATTAATCCATTCCACTTCATTATTCTTATTAATCAAGAGGATACCCTGTCCCATTGAAGATACGATATCATATAAACGTTCCGTATCTTTTTCCAGTTGATTATACAGCATTGAATTATGGATTGAAACACCAATCCGGTTGGCGAGAACTTCCAAGGAATTCAAATCATCATCGCTAAAATTCATTATCTCGGTACTCTCAATATTTAAAACTCCGATGATCTTCTCTTTTATCCGAATCGGAACGCATAATTCCGATTGGGTCGGCGTCTTATAAGGAGCGACATTATAAAAATGAGAATTACTGCTTACATCATTGGAGAGTACTGTTTTACCGGTTTGAACTACACATCCGACAATTCCCTGATCCATTTTTAGTTTCTGATGAGGCGGAACCAGCCCTTTATATATTCCTGCGAGCGATCTCAATACGATAGCATTCGTTTTACCATCAACTAAATACAGCGCGACGTGGTCATATCCTAAAATTGAATGGATGGAATCAACCACCTTAGTATAAAGGACTTCATCATCCATGATGGTGTCAAGTTGCTGACAAATATTATTTATTTGCTGGAGCTGCAAAGACTTGTGTTTTGTTTTTTGCTCGATTTTCATGAAAATTACACCTTAGCCTGTCTGAAGATTATACAAATTACTTCTTCAAAGTACATTCTATATTTTAATACTTTAATATTCATCAAAATTCTTACTATCCCTTTTTATTCGGTCAACTTTTCAGTTTTCTTGTTATCATATTTCAAATTAACCTAA
>JALOAB010000057.1 GCA_023229045.1 Fidelibacterota bacterium | reverse complement strand
CCAAGGAACCTTTTCATTTTACTACCTCCTTTGTTAGGTCTTCCGGACTCGGTATTTCCGGAAGAGGTTTATTGTTGTTTTCTTTAGCCACTGATTGCTCCCGACATTTGGAAGATTGGGAGATACAGAGCTAGCACTACAAACAGAGCCAAAACCCCCAGCCCGATCATCAGGACCGGTTCGATAATAGCCGTCAGCCCATCGATCGTCGCATTGAGCTGACGTTCATAAAATTGAGACACTTTATTCAACATTGATTCCAGCGCGCCGGATTCTTCTCCGACGGCAATCATCTTAACCATCATGGGCGGAAAGATCGGATGCCTTTCAAGCGATTGGGCTAACGAGCCGCCGCCGGTCACATTTAATTTAACATCCTCAATCATTTCCTGAATTATAACATTGTTAGCGGTTTCGCCGGCAACCGTCAGAGCATCAACTAATCCAACGCCGCTGGTCACCAGGGTGCCCAGGGTTTTATTGAATCGCGCCAGGATCGATTTGAGGATAATCTTTCCCGCAATCGGCAATTTGAGTATATAATTATGATAAAGCCGCCGGCCGGTTGTACTTTTTAGTAACAATTTGATACCGATGAAAATACCGGTGAAAATGATTATTTCGGCAGGCAGATTGTTGCGCATAAAATTGCTGAAAGCCAGAATGACCCGGGTCGGTCCCGGTAATTGAGCGCCGAATCCCTCAAAAATATCTTTAAACTTAGGCACCAGTACAAAAACCACCGCCGCCACCACGATCAGGAAAAAAATCATGATAAATCGCGGATAGGAAGAAGCCGATTTAATTTTCTTGTCGATTTTATCCTTATCCTCGATATAGATAGCTAATTGTTCCAGAATTCCTCCCAGATTTCCGCCCATTTCAGCTACTTTAACCATAGCCACGGTCAGGTTGGGAAATATTTTAGGATATTGTGACAAGGCGAAGGAGAAATTGCCGCCGCCTTCGATCTGATTTTTAATTTTTTTTATAATGTCTCTAAAGGTTACATTTTCAGTCTGCTCGGACAGAAGAGCCAGGCTGTCGACCAGCTGAACTCCCGCCTCGACCATTGTTGCAAGTTGCCGGAAGAACACCACCAGCATTTCGGTTTTTATTTTTTGGCCGCCGCCAATTGAACGCTTCCAGATACTTAATTCGGATTTTGCTCTTTTGCCCTGTTCGACCGATATGACCGTAATTCCCATCTGACGCATCTGGTTTACGAGCGCGAATGAGCTTTCAGATTCGGTTGTGCCGTGGATTTTTTTCCCGCTGGGATGAATAGCGATATAGTTGAAGGTAGCCATCAGATAATTCGCATTATTTCACTGACAGTTGTCAGACCTTCGTTGACTTTTTTCAAACCGTTTTGCAGGAGCGACTCCATACCCAGTTCCATACCGGCTTGCTTCAGATCCTGTTCCGAAGCGTCCCGGATGATCAGGTCTTTGATTTCGCGGGTCAGAAGGAAAAATTCATAGATGGCAATTCGCCCCCAAAGACCCGAACCGCTACAATATTCACATCCGCGACCGCGATAAAAGTTGATTTTATCAGGATTAACGTTTAAAGAATTTAAGCGCTGTAGATACTCTTCTTCTGGTTTATGCTTTTCTTTGCAGTGCAAGCATATCCGACGCGCCAGTCGCTGAGCAATAATTACCGATACCGAAGAACAGATCAGGTACTTATCGATTCCCATATTTAGTAGGCGAATGATTGTAGAGGCGGCGTCGTTGGTATGAAGGGTCGATAGAACCAGATGGCCGGTCAGAGCGGCCTTTACGGCTATTTCGGCGGTTTCCGAGTCGCGAATTTCGCCTACCATGACAATGTCCGGATCTTGTCTCAGAATCGAGCGCAGTCCGGCGGCAAAAGTCAGTCCGACCTGCGGCCTGGCCTGAATTTGGTTTATGCCCTTTAAGCGATATTCGACCGGATCTTCAACCGTAATGATATTTTTTTCCGGTGAATTAACAAAGTTCAGGGATGAATAGAGTGTGGTGGTTTTACCGCTACCGGTCGGACCGGTTACCAACACCATGCCATGAGCCTGGGTGAGAATTTCTTTGAACTTTTTCATGAGGGCGGGTTCAAAGCCAATGTCATCGATGTTGAGAGAAACACTGCCTTTGTCAAGAATGCGCATGACTATTTTTTCACCGTAAATAATCGGCAGGGTGGAAATCCGGATATCAATTTGGCGCCCCATTATCTTTATTTTGGTGCGACCATCCTGAGGAACGCGTCGTTCAGCGATGTCCAGTCCGCCCAGAATCTTGATACGGGAAATAATGCCCGCCTGCATTTTTTTGGGGGGTGGAGTAATTTCGCGCAGAATTCCATCGACTCGAAAACGCACTTTGAGCTCTTTTTCCTGTGGCTCAATGTGAATGTCTGAAGCGCGATCCTGAATGCCCTGGAGAAGCATTAAATTAACGAATTTGATGGCCGGCGCGTCCGCGGCCTGAATGCGAAGCAGGTCGGTGTCGGATTCCTCGATTTCATTGTTCGGCTCGATCTCGAAATCGACCAGCTCTCGCAGGCTTTCTTCGAAATTAGCGCGCTGTGAATAGTATTTTTCAATAGCGTTTAGGATGGCTTTGCGCGGTGCGTAGTATATGTCGAATAGTTTGCTAACTTTTAAAGAGATAGTCTCGCGCGCTACGACATCGAAAGGATTCGCCATAGCAACGCATAAACGGCCGTTCTTCAGATTGAACGCCAACATAGCAAAGCGGCGCGCGTATTCTTCTGGTATGGATGAGATAATATTAGGTTCAACAAAACCAAGGTCTGTAATTTCTATCTTAGGGATATTCTCGCTAGCAACGTATCGCTCAATTCTTACCTGCTGTTGGTCACAATCGTCCGCGGATAATTTTGTTGAATGAATTAGCGGTGGCGCTGATGCGTCATTACCCTGAGGATTTAATATCTTATTACTAATTATCATAATGCCCCGGATTAATACAGCAAATGACATACCAACTCCGCATAATAAGCGCTAAATGATTAATATTGAAGTAATTATGATGACAGAAAGAAAATCAGTGGAAAAGAAACACGTGTCACCAATTAACGACACATTTAAGTCTTATATAATACCTGTTTCAGGCTATAGTGTCATATTAGTGCGACAGTGGCGTAATATTGTTACTATCGTTTTAGGCGGTGTTTTTTTATTTTAAGATAAAGGTTCTGGCGGGGGATTCCGATCGCGGCGGCGACCCGGCTGATGTTCCAGTTGTGTTTTTCAAGAATATTTGAAAGAAAGGTTTTTTCAAAAGCCTGTTTGGCGGTATGGTAGTTGGTAATATCGGTCGCTGGATTTAAGGTAATACCGGGCGAAGTCGAGATATAATCCGGTAAATCGACGGCTTTGATGGTTTCATTTTCACACAATACGACTGCCCGCTCAATCACATTCTCAAGTTCGCGGACGTTGCCCGGCCAGGCATAGCGCGCCAAAATTAGTTGCAAGGCGGGATCGATTCCGGTGACAGGCTTTTCGTGTTGCACGGCATATTTATGGACAAAATGCTGAACCAGTAAGGGTAAATCGTCAATCCGCTCCTTAAGACTTGGAATAAAAAGAGAAATGACATTAATCCGATAATAAAGATCTTCGCGAAAGTTCTTTTGTTTGATTTCTTCCAATAAATCCTTATTTGTAGCGGATATAAAGCGGACATCGGAGCGTAGCGTTTCCGTTCCGCCGACACGCTGAAAAGTGCGACTCTGTAAAACCCTTAGCAAACGAACCTGCAAGGCCGGGCTGGTCTCACCAATTTCGTCCAGAAAGAGAGTTCCGCCGTCGGCTTCTTCGAATACACCTCGAGTGCGTTTATAAGCGCCGGTAAAGGCGCCTTTTTCATAGCCGAAAAGGGTCGACTCTAATAATGTTTCGGGAATACCGCCGCAATTGATGCTGATAAAACGATTGTTGGAGCGCCGGCTTAAATGATGAATAGCCTGAGCCAGCAGTTCTTTTCCTGTGCCGGTCTCGCCGGCCAACAGCACCGTTGTGTCAAGCGGTGCGATTTTCTCGATCATCTTGTAGAGCTCAAGCATTTTTGGACTACGACCGATGATATTGTTGATCCGGGATTTAAAATCCATTCGGCTACGCAGGTAACGGTTTTCATCACGGACCGCCTTGTTTTCCAAAGCTTTTTGGACAATCGCCCGCAGAGATGCAAAATCGTGGTAGGGTTTGGTGATGTAATTTTCGGCGCCGGCTTTGATAGACTCAACGATCGTTGCTACGTCAGCCTTGGCGGTGGCCATAATTACCGCCACATCCGGTTCGAGACGCCGGATTTCACGTAATACCTCGAGGCCGGTCATTTTGGGTAGGTTAATATCAAGTAAAACCAGATCGAAATTACTATTACTGAATTTGTCAACGGCTTCCGTTCCGGTGTAGGCGATATCCATTTCGAAACCGTCGTTTTGGAACAATTCGACCAGAGTGGAACAGATATAGCGGTCATCATCAACGACCATTATTCTTTTTTTGTTATTAGGCACGGCTTTTACTTTTCCAGTGGAAAGGTAATCGTACATTTAAACAAATTATCTCCTGCAATTGAAGGAGAATAATCAGTTATATATGGCTTAAAGCTATAAAAGGATCGGATCAGTAATTGTAATTCCGGGCTGGCCGATGGTCTGTTAGACAAGGCGGTAACCGCATCCTGAAATTGGCTAAGTCGGGCAAATAAACGAACTTCCTCAGCCGATAAACCGTTGACCGTAGCGGTCAGGGTCAGGGTAATCAGATCAGCCTGCGCGAAAACACTGATTCCCAAGATGCGCTCATCACTTGAGTCCATCATTCTAATGAGCGCGGCTAAGGCGGCCAGCAAACCATCTGAAAGATGCCGATAGACAGCCAATATATAAGGCTGACTCTCCTGCAGGTCGATTTTCTTTGTGACCTTATGTTTGAAATTCATATCTGCTTCGAGAAATTGGAGTTCATTTTTAATCAGATTTTTTAAATTGATCGGGCGAACCTCATTATTGCCGAGATTGCTGATTCTCTCCGCCAGATTGCCCAGGATATTTTCAATTTTGTTGATATTGTCGAGCAAGGCGGGGAAGATCGGTGAATCCGGCATTTTATTTTGCAGGATCTGACTGCGAATCTTAATAATTGTCAATGGATTACTGATATTATGAACGATTCCGGGGATCATATTCGCCAGCGGGAATATTTCATCCTTCAAAAAGTCGGTCGTTTGTTTTTCGGGAGAGTCGATTTTATTATTATTCATCAATTAGAATGGGCACCATTCATTTTTTTTGTTCATTTTTTTATAAATGCCTGGCCAGCCCAAAAAGCCAGTAATTAGTATATTAAGAAATCCTTGTTAATAGGATTAATCTCAAGAAGCGTATTTGTTTAATAACAGTCCGGCGTTTTTCATTCAAACTCTTCCCAGGTGATTTTTGGTATATAGTAGCTGACCTTGGATTTGGCCGGATATGAGATAGTGAGTTCGAAGCTGAAGGACTGCCCGGGTTCAATGGTGGCGTCGGTCTGGACTCCGCTTAAAAACATGTGGTAAGTACCGGCAATTATGACCGAGTCGCCGGCAACCAACCGGGTAGCATCGTCGAAAAGCTGTAATCTGATCTGAGGAAAATCAGCCCGGCGCGCCCCCTCGTTTTTAATTTTTCCGGTGTAAATGGTCTTGTCATCAAAGATTTTAGTCGTGATCGGTCCGTCGAGCACACACTTCGCGTGTGGCTTTTCGGCTTCCCGCGAAATGCGCACGTCAGCTTTAAAAATGGTCAGCTGGCCAATATTGGTTTGGACAATGATTTTATCGATATCTTCGTGAATTATCTTGCCTTTAACTACTGTGCCATTTTTCAGGATAATTTCATGGGTAATATCCGGAACCGGGACGAGTTTATTGATTTCCTTGCGAATTACCGGAGTGGATGTACGCAGTTCAATATCGCGGATTTGTTGACGTAAAACGGCGAGTTCTTTGCGTAATTCTTCTATGCTTTTATCAGTGTCAAAAAATTTCTGGGCGGTCGTAGTGGTTTTGGTCTTGGTCGCTTTTTGGGCGAAGGACAGGCCGGCCATTACGGCAATTAATAGTGCTGTGAGGAATATTTTATTTGATTTCATTGGTTCACCTGCGCTTTCACTTGAGCTTTGAGAGCCGCCTGGCGGAGCTGGTAGAAAGCAACCGGGTCGCCGATTTCGGCGGCGATGCGGGTCATTTCATCGAACAGGATATAACCCTCAGGCTCTTCCATCATCGGCAGAAGTTGTTGAAAAGTCTCCAGGTCTTTGAATTTGACGAGAGCCTCCAGAGCTTTTCTGCGGGTGGCCAGAGGGAATTCGGGATTTTTACCGATTTCGACCAGGGCTGGCGCCACTGCCGGATCGGAATAATCACCCAGGGCTTTTGCCAGGACATCGACCAATGCAAGATATTCATCGCGACTCTGGTTAAATGTTTCCAATAAAGCCAGAATAACGCGGGACTCCTTGACATCTTCGACAGCTTTAATAGCGAAATCGCGCAGGACCAACTGCTGTTGGGGATCGCCGAGCATTTCAACGAATGTTTCGGTAATCATCGGGTGGCTTTTTTTGCCGAGTATTTCAAGAGCCAGTGAACGAATGGAGACTTTGACATTATCGTCCTTGGCCACACTGATAAGAATCGGGACGACGCGGTCGTCCGGAATTGAGCCTAGTAATTTGGTTAGTGATTCCTGCATCTGGACATAATTTTCTTTTTCGGATTGGTAAAGGCTGAGCAGTTGTTCAATCTGGAGAGTGGCATCCAGAGTTTGCATTTTTTGCATAACCGCGGTGCGGAATTCGACATATTTTTTCTGAGCGGCGACAATTCCGGTAACCATAGCCGCGACGTTTTCAGGAGTTGCATGATCCATCAGGGCGGTAGCGGTTGCATTAAGCAAAGCATAATTCAGGCCGACCGACTGATTCATGAAATCATGCATGATTTTAATGGCGTCGGGATGTTGAGTCTGAGCAAGAGCCTGCAGAGCGGCGATGCGGGTTTCGATTGGCTGGTAAGGATCCTTGTAGATAGCGATTAAATCATAGATGGATTCAACCTTACCACGGTTATAATCGACCCGCAATTTTTCAATGTCTTTGGGGTCGACGGTCGCCATCTTGGAGGCGCAGGACATCAGTCCGCCAAGAATCAGCATGATAAGAATATTTTTTGTTTTCATGTGTTTCTTCCGTTTTTCATTTGTGCCGACTGATTTTAGAACATCTTTGATATTAAGTCAAGCAAAAAACTATACTTTTTCTTATTCTTGGTCGGAACGATTTTGCGGCCAGTAGCACAGTTGCATATTCTGACCGTTAAAGTAGGCGAAGCTAAAATACTTCATCCAATCACCCAGATTAAATATGGTTCCCATTTCAGTGCGGAATTCGGTTGGCAGGTGAAAATGACCGGTGATAACGAATTCGGCGCCGGCGGCAAGCTGGGTCAGACCGTAGGCAATAATCTCCTGACGATCCGATGCTTCCAAAGACGAACTGCGCTGGGTCAAACGCCGGCTTTTTCCGGAGATTTTAGCGCCCAAACGGTAAGCTAAATCCGGATGAAGCAAACCGAACAGACGAATGCATAAAGGATTGCGGAAAAAATAGCGCATCAGACGATAACCACGATCACTGCGCAGAATTCCATCGCCATGCGTCAGATGAAAGCGATGACCGCTGATTAAAATATCAATCGGGTTATAATGAACCGTAATACCCAGAGTGTTGGCAAAAAAACTTCCAACCCAGTAATCGTGATTGCCGCCCAGAAAATGGAGTTCGCAACCCGCCCTGACTGTTTCGCGCAATTGGCAAAGTACCGGCAAATAGAAGCCGGGAATTACAGTACGATATTCGAACCAGAAATCAAACAGATCGCCCAGAATATAGAGAGCGCCCTTGTTACGGCGCACTTCCGCCAGGAATTCAAACAAACGTTCACGCTTAACCTTCTCATCCGGACTGTCATAAAGGTGCAGATGAACATCGGAAATGAAATAAACGTTCTGATTCATTACGGACAGAATTTAAGTGAATAAAGCTATTTACGAAAGAGGATTTCGGAAATCCAGTCTCCTGACAATTTTCTTATTATGGGAAAAAGTCACTAGCCATTTCCAAGAAATAATAAAATATTGGTTTTTAATAAACCATAAACACAACTGATTTTATGACGATAAAGTTTAGTGTGGCATTATATTTGTCTCTGTTTATGTTAGCCGGAACCTACCGGTCAAAATATGAGCAGGATAAATAGAGGTGCAAAATGAAGGAGACGGTGTTAGTAATTAATCCGGGTTCAACGTCCACCAAGATCGGGTTGTTTGATCGAAAGGGAATGCTCAAGGTTGAAAATATCGATCACGCCGGCACTCCTATCAGCCAGATAGCCTCGATTGCCGAACAATTACCTCTGCGCATTGAAATCATAAATAGTACGTTTAAATCCTGGCTTGACGATTGCCGGTTGATGGCGGTGATCGGTCGGGGTGGCCTGATCAAACCCCTGCAGGGCGGTGTTTATAAAATTACTCCGGGTATGATAGAAGATGCCATCGGCTGTAAATATGCTTCGCATGCCAGCAATATGGGCGCCCCGATCGCGGCTCAGATCGCTTGCGACTATCAGGTTCCGGCTTTCGTGATCGATCCGGTGACAGTCGATGAAATGATTCCCGAAGCGCGCCTATCAGGATTGCCGGAAATTGAACGATACAGCCGCCTGCATGCTTTGAACATACGGGCTTGTGTCAGAAAAGCTACTATGCAATTAGGCCGTCCCGCTTCGGAGGTTAATTTTGTCGTGGCTCATCTGGGAGGTGGGATAAGCGTCGCCGCAGTGCGAGGCGGTAAGTTAATTGATTGTAATAATGCTTTGCTGGGGATGGGACCCTTTTCGCCGGAACGGGCCGGAGCTTTGCCGTTGGAAGGTCTGTTGAACCTGGCCTACTCCGGTCAGTACTCCAAAACCGAACTGAAATGTAAGCTGACCAAGAAAAGCGGCTTAGTCGCCTATCTTGGCACGAATGATGCGCGTGAAGTCTGCCGCCGGATTCTTACCGGCGATAAAAATGCCGAACTGGTCTATCGCGCGATGATTTATCAGGTCAGTAAGGAAATCGGCGCGATGGCGACCGTGTTGAACGGCAAGGTTGATCGGATCATCGTGACCGGCGGACTGGCACGCGGCGCCGAAACTGTCGAAATGATCCGCGCCAAAGTCGAATTTATTGCGCCGCTGATGGTATTCCCCGGCGAAAATGAACTTGAAGCGATGGCCGAAGGCGGCTGGCGAGCGCTGGATGGTCTCGAAAAAATCTTGATTTATGAAAATGTTTAGAGCGGGGCGATTTTATGTTACGTACATATTCTGAAATATTCGAGGCGGTAAAAGCTAATGCCAGGAAATGTACGGTTTCCATCGCCCTCGCGGAAGATAAAAGCGCTTTAGAAGCCGCCAAGGTTCTGGCAGAAAACGAAGTCGCCAAAGTGCTTCTGACCGGTGAGCCGGATAAAATCCGGCTTTATGCGGAGCAGATTGGTTATCCGATTAAGGACAAGGAAATAGTAGCGGCATTTGGTGAAGAAGAAGCGGCCGCCCGGGCGGTAGAACAAGTGCGTTTAGGCAAAGCCGAAATCCTGATGAAAGGTCATACCTCAACCCCGGTTCTGATGAAAGCCGTGCTGGATAGGGAAAATGGTTTACGAACCGGCAAAGTGCTTAGCCATGTAGCCGTCGCCGAAATCGCATCATATCATAAATTGCTGATGATCACAGACGGTGGAATTAACATCGCCCCTGATCTCGAGACCAAAAAGGCTATTCTTCGCAATGCTATTGGGGTTGCCGATAAATTGGAAATTACTCAACCGAAAATCGCAGTCCTTTGCCCAATTGAAAAAGTCAATCCGAAAATACCGGAAACGGTCGATGCCCGCGCCCTGCAGGAAATGGCCGAACGGGGCGAATTCGGGTCGGTGATTGTAGAAGGGCCTATTGCCACCGACGTGGCGCTTTCAGCCCGCGCCGCTCAGCGTAAAGCCTTAACCAGCCGGATTGCCGGCGATACCGATGTTATCCTGGTACCAGGTTTAACCTGCGGTAATTCCTTGCTTAAATCTCTGATGTTCCTGGCGAATGCTAAGGTTGGCGGTGTGGTTATCGGCGCCCGTGTGCCGATCGTCCTCTTGTCACGCGCCGACGAACCGGCTGAAAAACTGAATTCGATGCTTCTGGCTATTCTGGTCAGTATTAAATAATTCCCCTGTTTACATACCGTTTTTTAAGACCGAGGTTGGTAAGTTCCGCGGATTTTGTAAATTTCCGGCGTTTTGAAATGAAAATTGGA
>JALOAB010000056.1 GCA_023229045.1 Fidelibacterota bacterium | reverse complement strand
CGGGTTGTGCCAAAATTATATTTCTTTGAATCAAAATCCGGATTACGATATAAATCGGCTATTTTTTTGCCATTATTCCGAAAAATTCTGACGCTAGTAGGCGCATTAATTTTGTTATAGAAATCCAGGTAATATTGCATATCCGGTGAAAAAACGGCAGAATGTTCTCCGCTTTCATTATCGATTCGAACTATTTCTCCAGATCCGAGGTGAACACTATAAAGATTTCTTTCAAGAAAGGATTTTTTCGTTGCGCTAAAATATATCAAACTATCTTCCTCGTTGACGCCGTTCAATTCCGTCACCATCCACTCACCCTGTGTAATAGGTTTGATTATTTTTCCAGCATAATTGTAGAGATAAAGATGCATATAGCCGTCTTTTTCCGAATAATAAATAAAATCAGATGAATTCGCCATGAAATGATACAGGTCTGCAACGTTTAGCCAATACGGATCCTTTTGCTCCAGAATAATTTTTACTTCGCCGGTTGCCGGATTACAGTAAGTAAGTCTCTTGTTGTTCTGAAGTCGATTGATAGATTGAACGGCTACCAGATTGGTATCGCTCAACCAATCAATCCGCACTATGTATTCATTTTTCGGCTGAGGTTTGTCCAAAAGAATTATATTTTTTGTAATAATATCGACCACAAACACATTATTTTCGGGAGTTTTCTCACCGGCGTTTGGATAATACTGCCAGGTTACTTCCGGGTTCGTTATCGACCAGTCAATCAGCGGATGGCGACTGACACCGTTCTCGTTAATTTGCATGTAAGCGATCATTTTACTATCCGGCGACCATTGATAGGCCTTCTTGAGGTCGAACTCCTCCTCGTATACCCAGTCCGCTTCACCATTGAGCAGTGACTCGCTTCCATCGTTGGTCAAAGGTAACGCAGTTTTAGTCGTACAATCGACGATCCAGAGGTTATGTTCACTGATAAAGCTAATCATTTTACCATCCGGCGAAAACCGCACATCGGTTTTTTTCGTTCCGTCGGTCGTTAAGCGTGAGATGGTGGTATCGTTTCTATTGTAAAGGAATAAATCCCTTCCGCCGTGCAATAAAATTTGACCGCCGTCGGAAGCAAAAACAAAACTGCGCGGATCGAGATGAACAGTCGACTCGCCCTCGCGCCAGATCATATCATTGAATTTTAAAAGCGTATCCACTCGCCGGCTTTCGACTGAAAAACTCAGTAAATCATATTGCTGATTTTTATTCTTTTCCAAAAATACAACGGCATCTCCGTCCGGTGTCCAGGCGAATTGTTTCTCACGATAGGCATAAGCATTCAGTCCCGGATCATCGACCATCTCATGGACGGTCAATTTTCTGAAGTCCTGGGTAAAAATCAGTGAAGTGCTGATCAGCAGACAGATGCCGATTCCCGTAAGTTTCATTTCATTTTCCTATTCTAAAAAATTTGCGCACAACGGCTAAAAGTTCATCTTCGCCCATGATCGAAACCGGCTCTACCGGTAATGATTTCTTGAAATAGCGACCATAGGCTTTTTTATCAATGCGACTATCCAAATTAATTACTACTCCGACGTCATTAATCGAACGAATCAGGCGCCCGACTCCCTGACGGAATTTCAATACCGACTCGGGAACGTAATATTCATTGAACGGATCCCGGTCTTCATTCTTGAGACGTTCGACATTGGCTTCGATAATCGGTTCGGAAGGCACCGGAAATGGCAATTTGGTGATAACCAAAATTTCCAAAGCCGAACCGATCACATCCACACCCTCCCAGAAACTATCAGTTCCGAAGAGAACTGAATTTTGTTCAATGCGAAATTGTTCCAGTATGGCTGTCCGCGAGGCGCCTTGTCCCTGGGCTAACAGGGTAATGCCCATTTCCATAAATGCCGGCAGACATAACTGGTAAACTTCATAAAGAAAACTGTAGGAAGTGAAAAGCACCAATATACCTTTGCCGGTCTCGCCGGCTAAGCGTTTGATCAGGCGCGCGGTAGTAAAGGCTTCATTAACTTCCCGCTCATTTTGATGATAGGTATAAAACGCCATCTGATCGTTGTAGAAAAATGGCGAACCGAGCGCCCGGGAAATCACTGGATGTTCCTCGATTAAATTCAGACCGCTCCGGGTCAATATATAATCGAACGATTCAGCTACCTGTAATGTCGCGGAAGTCAGCACGGTACTGGACACCTTGCCATACACTTTTTCAAAAATATCAGTAGCAATATTGAGTGGTGTGCAGACGATTTCGACGTAGTTGTCTTTGCCGTTAGCCGCAATTTCATACCAGAAAATCAGCGCCTCATTATTAGCCGTCGTAACGGTACGCAGAGTCTCCAGATACACTTCGAGCATCATCTTTTGATTAATCAGGCGCAAACGCATTTCGTCATATTCGTCGGAGTAATCGGCGCATACTTCTTCCATCAAATTGTACAAATCGGTCAGCAAGGCCGCGCATGTGCTTAATTCATAGATTAGACTGCTGGTTTCGATTTCAAAACCGGGGAATTCAGCGGAAAAATCCTTATAGCGTCGCTTGATGCCAAACATTTTCGAGCTATTGGATACCTTATTGATTTTGCTGGAAACGATTTTGCGGAAAAAGATTTCGGCGGCAATTTTGATATCGCCGATTTTCTCGATAATCTTCAAACGATGTTGTTCGATTTTATTCAGGCTTTTCAATTGCCGGGCTATTTCGGTTATATCAACTAAAAGTCCTCTTTCAGGAATCGAGCCATTGTACAGTCCATTCAGGAAATAGGTCAGCATTGGCAAATTGACTCGTTGCGCAAAATAATTATAAGAATTCTTTTCCAGATTATGGGCTTCGTCGATAATCAAAGCGTTAAATTCAGGTAAAATCTGGTTATCCGCGGCTGAATCTGCCAGGAGTAACGAGTGGTTGACGATCATCACATCGGAGCTGAATGCGTCGTAACGCGCTTTACCGAGAAAACAGCCGCCGTATTTTTGACAGACACTGGTTGTACAGTAACCGGGTTCGGAGCAGATTTCGTTCCAGATGTAGCGATGCATCGCCAACTTAAAACCGTTATTCTCGGAAATATCGCCGGTATGGGTATGTTTGAGCCAGATAATGATCGGAATAATTGCCGAACGCGACGCCACGTGCAATTGTTGTGGCAATGCATTGAGATAACGATGCCAGCGCGTCAGGCAAATGTAGTTCGAACGCCCTTTTAATAAAACGGCTTTGAACGGCAGTTTCAATTTTTCATTAACGAAAGGAATTTCCTTATAAAAAATTTGCTCCTGCAAATTTTTGGTATTACTGGCGATCAATACCCGTTTGCGCTCTTTTTTCTGCTGATTCAGCCAGATCACCGCCGGGATCAGATAGGCTAACGATTTGCCGACGCCGGTTCCGGCTTCGATAATTGCCGAACCCTCGTTTTGCAGGCATTCCAGGATCAATTGAGCCATCTCTGTTTGCTGAGGCCGTGTTTCGAAATCAGTCAGATTGCTGGCCACCGGGCCGGTCGCATCAAAATATTTTTCTATTGGAAGCGACGCGGCTTTATTTATTTTTTTTCTATCAATGGCTTCGCCGAAAATATTCTCAGGCGCGATCCAGCCGGTTTGCGGGGGTTCTCCCGAACCAAGACTCTGTTTTAGGAGAAGTTCTTCAGCGGCGCTCTTATAAAGCAGTTTATTGGGATCATCGGTATCTTTTAATACCATATTAATTGTTTGAATGGTTTCGAGATCGTAGTTCTGCACTTCTTCGATCAATTTCAAAAATATCAATCCAGTGTTAAGGGCATCACGTTCCGCCCGATGGGCGCCGGAATATGTCAAACCATAAAATTCGACAACGGTCGTCAGCCGATGATTCAGCAAGAAGAAAAGAAATGCCTGTGCCAACAATAATGTATCGTAAATCGGATTATTAAGGTATCTTTTCTTACGACCTTTAAAAGTCTTGAGATATTCTTTTAAAAATCCCAAATCGAAAGCGACATTATGCCCAACCAGCGGACTCTCGCCGATAAAATCGAGCACTTCATCAAGATGTTGTTCAAAAGGCATTTTGTCCTTTAACATTTCATCTTTGATGCCGGTTAATTGCTCAATTTCCGGCGGGATCGGATAACCGGGATTGCAGAGAAAAGCCAGAGTCTCAGCCGGTTGTCCGTCAACAAATTTTACCGCGGCGAATTCAATCAGCGCATCCTGTTGCGGATTCAATCCGGTCGTTTCTACATCAAAAACTATGAATTCATTCAGACCGGATCTAACTAAAAAATCAGACATCAGATCATTTTTGCGAATAGTTTAATAGCCTCAAACAAGAGGGTTGGTTTGTTGCGCAGAGCGACTTTAAAGACGGTCAGGATATTCATTTCGGTCGGTGGAATATCGTGCAACAATTCGGCTATCTCATCGAGTTCAGGATCGCTGAGTTCGGTCATCCATTCCTTAATATTATAGAAGCGGGAATAATCTTTCCCAACTCCTTTATCCCATTCGATTTGATATTCTTTTAATGTTTTCAGACTCCAATCCGCCTGGTCAATCGCGCCAGCCGCGACTGTACCGGCAATGTTTCCGGCTGTAATTGCCGCCAGAATTCCACCACCGGTAACCGGATTGACCTGGCGGGCGGCATCGCCAACGATTAACAAACCGTCCACCGCAATTTGTTTTAAAGACTTGGCGACCGGAACGCCTCCAGCCACACACGTTAAACGCGCCGCATCGGGAAATTTTTCAGAGATAAAAGCATTGAGCAAATCAATGGCAGAGCGACCGTCAAAATGAGCTCCGTTAACTCCCAGTCCGACATTAGCGCAATGATCGCCCTTCGGAAAAACCCAAACATAACCGCCCGGCGCCCATTTACTTGAAAAATAAAAGTCGATCTGACCGGCTGTAACGTCAATATTAGCCAGCATAGCCTGCGCACAGGATTCGATATCTTTCAGAACCGTTTGCGTTCTGATGCCGGCGAAGCGCGCTATGCGGGACTCCACACCGTCAGCCGCGATAACTATTTTGGCTTTTAAACAATAATCATGAGCGAGATGCCTGACATATACTCTCCAATACCGGTCACTTCTTTCAATTTTATAAACGTCGGCTTTTGTGTAAACTTCCACGCCTTGATCGGCGGCTATCTGAGCTAAATCGTGATCGAATATCCGGCGATGAAGCACCGCGCCGTTAGCCGGCAGATTAAGAAGAACCGCTTGACCAGACGGAGATATTAACCTGGCTCTGGTAACCGTACTTGCTATCCAGCATGGATTGATTTTTACGAATCTTCCAAGATCCGGAATAGATGTCGCTTCGGCACAGCGCACCGGCACGCCGATTTCACGATCTTTTTCGAACAATACCACTGAATTAGCGGGAGTTTTTGCAAAACGCGCGGTCGTACTGCCGGCCGGGCCGCCGCCGACGACTACTACATCATATTCTGTTCGCATATTATCTCCTTAATCGACGAGTTCCAGGGCTTTGAAGGGACACATTCTGACGCATATCTGACAGGAATTACATCTGGAATTATCTATAACCAGCATTGCTTCCTTTAGCTCCATACAATCAACCGGACAGACCGAGACGCAGGTTCCACACAAATCACAGCATTCCTGGTCAATTTTTATCATAAAAATTACTCCTCGATTTGAAAGGTCGGATAATTCAGATTAAACCGCGATAAATAATAAAACCGACAGAGATAGAAATTGATCAGGATAACGATAAAAAATAGTGGAAATTCGACACAAAGCGTCAGCGCCAGAAACATGATCGGATAACGAATGGAACGTAAAACCCAGGCTTCGATCGGTTTGAAAAGCATAATAATAAAAAGAGGTGACGCCAGTAAACAGGATAAACTAATAACCGGGTCCTTAAAATACATCCCGAGAGCGAAACTCAATGCCAGACAAATAAATGCCAGCCAGATGGTGACTTTATTTTCATAATGCACCGAAATTGTGTTTTTTCCGGTTTTCTGATCGCCCATCTTGTCTGGAATCGTAGTTAAAATCGCCACCGCGGTCCAGGCTAATAAATATGGCATTGCATATAAGATTGCCATCCACTTCCAATCCCCGGCAATAATCCAGCCGCATAAAAACAAACACAAACCGCTGATAAAATTTATCAGGACGCCCAGCATCGGTTTATCTTTCCATTCAAATGGTTTATAATTGTAAACATAGCCCCAGAAAAAAATGCAGATCCCCAGGATCACAAAGAATCGCCAATTCAGTATTAGCGCCAACAACAGAGTCGCTATGATCGTGACGATAGCAATTCTTAACGCCCGACCACTCTTGATATATTCTTCTGATATTAGGAACAATTTTTTATTTACTTTATCGCTTTCAATATCCTGAAGCTGATTCAAAATAAAAGTCGCTCCGGTGGAAAGTGTAATTATCGTAAAATACAAAACCAGTTTCCAGTTGAAATCGAACGACCACCAGGCTGGTTCTTTCTCAAAAATGAAATAACCGCTATATCCGGCCAGAGTAATGATCCAGACTGCAAAGAATAGCGTCGGTCGGAATATGAACAGGTAATCGAGCCAGGCGACTGACCTGGATGGTGCTTTTAACATGAGCTTTTCTCCTGATTATTAATATGTTCACAATATTCGCCGGTAAAACAGGCTGTACAGAAATTTTCGGGCGCTAAAGTCATTGAATTCAGCAGGCCTTCCGGACTGATGTATTCCAGGCTGTCCACATTCAGATACTTCCTGATTTCTTCGATTGTCTTCTGGTTGGCTATCAATTCTTCGCGCGAAGGGAAATCCATTCCGAAATAACACGGAAATTTTACCGGCGGCGAACCGATCCGGACGTGAATCTCCTTTGCTCCGGCCGAACGTAACATTCTGACCAATTTACGCAGAGTCGTACCGCGTACAATCGAATCATCCACTACTACGACCTTACGATCCTTCAATACCCCACCAATCGAATTGAATTTTATCTTGGCTGTGAAATCGCGTAAACTTTGGGTTGGATGAATGAAAGTGCGCCCGATATAATGATTACGAATCAAACCAATCTCGAAACGAGCCGTTGAACGTTGCGAATACCCGATGGCCGTTGTATTACTCGAGTCCGGTACGGAGATGACGATATCGGCTTCGGGCGCCGGTTTTTCGATCGCCAAAATCTTACCCAGTTTCCGGCGCGTCTTATCTACATATTCGCCGAAAATCCGGCTATCAGGACGCGAAAAATAAACATACTCAAAAATACAGTGCTTAGGTTCGGGCGGAGCGATTTGATACGATTTTACTTCTTCACCCTCCAATACCATCATTTCACCGGGATTAACATCTCTTTCATAGGTCGCGCCAATCAAATCCAGGGCACAAGTTTCCGAGGCAAAAACGTAGGCGTCGTTCAGTTTTCCGAAGCATAATGGTCGAAAACCGCGATGATCACGGGCAATGATTAGTTTATTATCAAATAAAACTATAACCGAAAAAGCACCTTTGATTTTTCGGAAGGCATATAAAAATTTATCTTCAATAGATTCACCATTGGAATGGGCAAATAAATGAATCATATATTCGGTATCGGAAGTCGTTTGAAATAAGGTTCCATGGGCTTCAAGATCCTGTTTTATTTCCGCCAGATTGATCAGATTACCGTTATGCACGATGCTTATCTGACTGCCCTTGTATTTAAAAACCAGGGGTTGAATATTTTCGCTGACACAACTTCCACGGGTCGAATAACGAACATGCCCGATCGCGGTTTTACCCGGCAGACTGACCAGACTTTCGCGGTTGGCAAACACGTCTGCCACCAGTCCTTTACCTTTCTGAAGATAGCAGGTTTTACCATCGAACGATGAAATCCCGACTCCCTCCTGACCGCGATGTTGCAAAGCGTACAATCCAAGATAGGTCAAGGTTGCGGCTTCTTTGTGATTATAAATTCCTACAATTCCACACATAACTACTCACTAATTAATTTAATATGATTACTATATATCCAGCCGCGCTTGCCATGCACGACTTCTACTCGATAAATACCTTCCGGCACTTCGATTTCCAGATGCTCGGTAAAATCATCATGATAAGGTTCGCCATTCCGAAATACTATACAGACTGCCTTACGCGGAAGTATCACGTTTAAGTTGCCACTCGTGGCACTGCCGGTCTCGCCCATCTGCAAATCCTTTTGATTGGTATGGATATTAAAACGGAAACCACGGGCGTCTCCGCGACGATAATTCGATACAAAACAGCGACCTGATTTAATCGCCTTAATAATTTCAGTTTCGGTGTCCGTAGCGTTCATGTTCTTTATTTTCTGTTCGCTTAAAATGTGCGTACGAATGGATTTGAACATTATTTTATAATCGAATATGGCTTTCGAAAAAAGCCCTAACACTTTGACTTTAGTGGCATGGGCATCGACGGAACCAATGCCGACTACTTTACGGGTCAAATTGGTTTCATCCCACCAATTCATCAGGTCATTCGCCGGACTGGTGGAAAAACTGCGCGGATGAATAACATTCCAGTATTTATTGCGAATTGTCGTCGCTTCCAGCCAATGCGACATCATATTCCAGATTTCCACTACCTCAATTTCGGGATAATCCAGACTGCTCCAGGTAATCGCCGGAAATCCGGGCAAGGATAAATTCTCATCGCGTTGTTCCAGCGGATGGGCGGCGATTCCCAAAGCTCCGGCATCCCTGACTGCCTTGATATATTCCTCGTGCCCATACTCGGCCGGTAACATCTTATCTAATCCGAAAGCCAGATAATGGTGCCGGTCGTCTTTATCCTGAATTTCATAACCGACACTGACAAACAGATTATCATACCAGTCACTAAAACCCTCCTCGCGTCCGCGCAAAGTCATATGATCGCTAACCATCAGGTAATCCAAGCCGGCCTCTTTAGCCGCCTGGATTATTTGCGGATAAGACCCACTCCCATCCGAAAAAATGGTGTGAACATGAATGCATCCGATATATTCGTTTAAAGTCTTCATCCGATTCGGTTCAGGATTAATATTGCGGTACCTGCGCCAAGAATATCGGCGATCAGATCACGCCAGCTGAAATGATTAATATCATGTCTGGAATCGCCTAATTCTTTCAATAATCCAAGTGAAATCGTCACTCCGACCGCTTTCATATTCGACTTCTCGGCTTGAACGTCAAAAACGCGGTTTTGACCGTAAAACAAGGTGGTCGTCATGAATAACGATGTACTGAAATGTTTGAGTTTATCCAGCGCCAGCCATTTATCGGAATTTCCGGAGTCGTTCAGACTTTTTCCCGGCGTACTAGCCGAAAGTCCGGTCGAGATTAATAATAGTACCAACATCATCCGGCAATTCTTCATAATACTCCAACTGAATTCAATAAAACCAAGGCGATCAGCACCGGCGCAACGTAACGGATCAGAAACCGCCAGGTTGTAAACATCCATTTTGGCGAATTATCGGCGCCCTGCCGGACTTCCGGTAAAGCATTCTTCTTGCCCCAGAACCACCCGACGAAAATTGTTATACATAAACCGCCGACCGGCAGGAATATATTGGCGGCCAGATAATCAAAAAAATTAAATAACGACAGATTAAAAATATGAATATGTGACCAGCGACCGAACGATAAAGCGCTGGGTATCCCAAGAAATAAGGTAATCGTTCCGGCAATGATGGCCATTTTCTTTCGACTCAGATTAAATTCATCCACAAAGTAAGCAGTGATCACTTCTAACAGAGAAATTGTCGAGGTCAGGGCGGCCAGACTCATTAAAATAAAGAATAAAATTCTGAACCAATAACCGCCGGGAATATAATTAAACAAAATCGGCGAGGTATTAAAAAGCAAACCCGGACCTTGATCGGGTCTGATGCCCAGCGCGAAGATCGCCGGAAATAACATAAATCCAGCCAATATCGCCACCGAAGTATCAAGAACGACAATACTGGCAGAATCGGAAAGAATATTATCCTTTTTTGAAAGATAACTGCCGTATGTTATCATCACTCCCATTCCAATGCTGAGCGAGAAAAAAGCCTGACCAAGCGCTAATAGAATTGTTTTTCCGGTAACGTAAGCGAAATTCGGCTTCAACAGATATACGATTCCGGCGCCTGAATTATCCAGAGTTATTCCACGAATCACCAATATTAAAATAATCAGTATCAGGCTCGGCATCAGAACCTTACTGGCTTTTTCAATTCCGTGGGAAACGCCAAAATAAATAATGCTAACCGTCAATGCCATGAAAATCGTCAAATACGGTACACACCAACTCCCGCTGGCGGACAGACTGCCAAATAATTGCGCCGCCTCTTGAGTATTCGTCATACTCCTGAAAGAACCTTTAAATGATTCGACAACATACCCCAGGCACCAACCGGCAATCACATTGTAATATGAAAGGATAATAAAACCGGTTAGAACGCCGAGAAATCCGACGCTCATCCAAAAAGGATTACTCTTCGATAATTGCTTAAAACTCCCAACCGGATCTTTCTGGGCGTTCCGCCCTATTATTACCTCAGCCACGA
>JALOAB010000233.1 GCA_023229045.1 Fidelibacterota bacterium | reverse complement strand
TATGCAACGGTGCCTTACCGGGTGACTTTTAGCCAGGATATTTTGTGTGGCTACAATGTTTCGACCACCTATACTTCTGACGTCGCCGGTCGCTTCCTGTTTATCAAACAGGGACTCGGGCGAATGATTGATGAAGTTACTTTGAATCAAAATCAGCTGGTGGGCGACGCCGAAAGCGGTGATTCGTTGCTGGTATTCCTGACTAATTCCAGTATTGATTCCGGTCGAACTGTGATGCTCACAGTTTCCGAAGTCAGTGATATATTTCCGATTGTCACAAAGATCGATAAGCTTTATCCGAATCCCTATTCGCCGACCCGCCAGGAATATCTGACAATCGAATTGCAGATCGGTCAGATCGTCAGGTCAATTAACACAACCTGGTACGATCTGCGCGGTCGGGAAGCCTATCGAAAGAATTTCGAAGATGGTTTAATTGAGTTGGGTACTTATATTTTTACTTTTAGTAGTGCTGAAATGCTCAGCGCGCGGCTGGCTTCCGGAGTTTATATTATCCAAATCGAGGTCGGGACCAAGATCCTTACGCGCAAAGTACTAATCCTGAAATAAACTGGGCTTCGACTAACATGCTACCCGCGAAACCACAGATCATTGTCAGTAAGACCGAGACTACTATGTTGGTCAAGGATTCCCGTTTCATCGGGTATTGTTTTCCGGTGGCGACCAAATCCGAAGCGGAACGAAGAATTACCGAAATTGGTCGACAGCATAAAAAGGCCACCCACGTTTGTTGGGCTTATCGGGTTTATGAAAACAATCAACTGCTCTATTATATCAATGATGCCGGCGAACCGCACGGCGCGGCCGGCGCTCCGATCCTGAAAGCCCTATCCGGACGCAATTTGATCAATACCTTATGTATCGTTGTTCGCTATTTTGGCGGCACGAAACTTGGTATTGGCGGGTTAATCCGGGCTTACGGCGCCACGGCTGGCAAGGTCCTTGATTCAGTCAGTTACGATGACTTTGTCGTTAGGCAGTCTATCCAAATCGAATGCCCACTGGCAAAGTATTCCCAGCTGGCGCATTTATTAAAGCGTTTTCCTAAAGCGGGCAAACCCGTATTTACAGAAGATCGCGTGACAGTGACAATACCGATTGAAACAGAAAAGATCACTGACTTACAGACCGAATTGGGGGGAATTTCGGGGCTGACAATTAAAACGTAAAAATATCCTGCAACAGCGCTGGCGGATTAAGGGAACCGTGTTAATCACGGTGGGTACCTCCCGAGCGGATCAAGCTTCTTCAACGAGGAAGCGTGCTTTAGCCGTTCGGAGTTCAGCTCCCAAGTTTATGGTGTTGGTTCCAAAAACACTCGCCACACTATTGCAGGATAATCTTTCAATAAACGTTTCATACTGTCAGAATATAGTATGAATAAAGATTACGGTCAAGTGGTTTGGCGAATAAAATTTATTTATTGAATGGTAAATTAAATTTTTGAAACTCAGGAACGGAAAAACTCAGGACTCCGCCGCTTTCAGCCGGTCCCAGATTTCGTCCAGTTCAGCCAACGAGGTATCTTTGATATTTTTGCCGATGGCGGCTAATTCGGTTTCAATAGCCTGAAAACGCCGGATGAATTTATTGACTGTTTGGCGCAAAGCTTCTTCCGGATCGATTTCAAGAAAGCGGGATAAATTGACCATTGTAAAGATTAGGTCGCCGAATTCGGCAACGATTTCATCCTTATTCCGGGTGGCGATAGCATCCTGCAATTCGGCGGTTTCCTCGGTGATTTTAGCCCAGACCGGTTCAATAGCGTCCCAGTCGAAACCAACCTGGGCGGCGCGTTCCTGTACCCGGCGCGCCTGAAGCAGGGCTGGCAGGGATTTCGGCAGACCGTCCATGAGAGACTTGCGCCCCTCTTTCATCTTGATCACTTCCCAGTTTTTCTTGATATCGCCGACGCTGTTGACCTTAGTTCCGCCGAAGACGTGCGGGTGCCGGCGCGTTAACTTGGAGTTGATGTGCTTCAGCGAATCAGCGATAGTGAAGTCACCGGCTTCGGTCGCAATCTGCGCCTGGAAGACGATATGCAACAACAGATCGCCAAGTTCTTCTTTGATTTTTGAAGGATTACGTTCGTAAATGGAATCGATGACCTCGTGGGCTTCCTCGAGCAGATAGGGCGTGAGGGAAGAATGAGTTTGGGCTTTGTCCCACTCACAACCGTTCGGTCCGCGCAGAGTCTTGACAATTTCAATCAGTTCGCGGAATCGCTCGACAAAATCATCATTCATGAGTCGGGTGAATTCTACGTGACCGGTAGAGGCGGGTTAAACTGACTTGTTGAATGTAAAAATTCTGAAGAGCCTGCATCTGTTTTTTATCATTGGCGGTTTCGTCATTATAGCCGAACAGATGTAAAATGCTGTGAATAATTACCAGAGCGAGTTCTTTTGCGAAAGGTACTTTAAAATTCTGCGCGTTTTCCAGAATGCGATCGAGGCTGAGATAAATTTCACCCTCAACCGGTTCGCCGGGTTCATTGTAATTAAAGCTGATCGTGTCGGTCAGTTGATCGATTCCGAAATATTTGATTTTTAGCGCGTTGAGAGTTTGGTCATCGCTGGCGATCAGAGTAATCCGCCTGACAGGCTGTTGTTCCATACGAATGACATAAGAGGCAATCCGTTCAATAGCCGGTTGAAGGAGCGTGTAGCTGAAGTGATTGTTGGCGATTTTAACAACCGGCATTTTATGCCTTATTGGTAACCGGCTGAGTGGGTTTGGATAATTCTTCCTGGCCCGGGTATTCAACGCGCAGGTGGTGAATTCCTCTTAAAATCGGTAATATTCCGGTGCCTTCCTTGATATCACCCTTGATTTTTTTCAGGTCGGCTAAGGTCAGCGGACACTCGTCGAACTGCCCCTCTTTAAGACGCTTTTCAATAACCGAATCGACCACTTTTTCGATAGTAGCCATAGTCGGTTTATCGAGTGACCGACAGACTGCTTCGATCGTTTCACAGATCATGACGATTCCGGTTTCCTTGGTACGCGGCTTAGGACCGGGATAGCGAAAATCGGCATCGTTAATATCTTCCGGATCGGCGGCTTTCTTACGGGCTTTATTGTAGAAGTATTCAACGCGGGTGGTGCCGTGATGACTCGGAATGAACTCCTGAATAGCCTTGGGTAATTTATACTCGTTGGCCAGGCGCAGACCTTCTTTGACGTGATTGAGGACGATAATGGCGCTGAGATTGGGCGCCAGTTTATCATGTCGGTTATAATCGAAAGCCTGGTTTTCGATGAAATACTCGGGTTTGCCAAGTTTGCCGATGTCATGATAATACGAACCTACACGGGCGAGCAGGGCATTTGCACCGATTGTATCCGCGGCGGCTTCGGCCAGATTCCCGACAGTGACGCAATGGGTAAAGGTTCCGGTTGCCTCGCGGGATAGTAGTTTCAGTAGCGGATGATTGAAATCGGCCAGCTCTAACAGCGTTAGATCGGTAGTAATTCCGAAGATATTCTCAAGTAAACCGATGATACCGTAAGCCAGAAAAGGCGCAAATACACCGTTTATAGCCGCATAGAAAAAATTATTGAGAATGTCTTGCCAATCTGAAAATTTCAGCATTTCCGTGATGAAAATGGCTAATCCGTAACCGAGAACGATGAAGATGATGGATTTAAATACCTGACTGCGTTTGCGTAATTTGCGTACCGCATAAATCGCGAAAGTGCTGACGAAGACGGAAGTGATTATAAAGTTGAGATTGCCGCCCAACTGCGCGCCGATTATCAGGCAGATGGTAACAACACCGGCGAAAGCCGTCCGGCTGTCAAATAAAATCGTCAGAGACATAGCCGCCAGAGTGATCGGAATCGTATATTCGGAAATTTTGAAACGATTGACCAGAATAGCTGTAAAAGCCGCCTGTATAACGAAAATAATTCCAATCAGAAG
>JALOAB010000127.1 GCA_023229045.1 Fidelibacterota bacterium | reverse complement strand
ATCTGTAACGCGTAAAGATCGTTGAGAACCGGTCTGATCTGACTCAATAATGAAGTTGTGCTATGGCTCGTATTTTTGGGATTATATTCGTCAATTAAAGTTTTAAGTATCGGAGAATTTTTATCGAATTTATAATCAGTGCGAAATTTTTTCTGCAAGGCGAAATAAGTGATTGAGTCAGCCGTCATAGCCGCCAGAATATCCTCACTGCGTCTGGAATAAATATTACGTAAAGATTCGTCGTACTTAATGTACGCGGCCCGCAACCGATCGATTTCCGAAAATAGTTGCTGAACCTTTAATAATTCAGCTTCTTCAACACGCTTATCCTGAATAAAAACAAACGGGACTTTTTTGATTGCTTCAAGTCGATCGCTTTCCAATTCCTTATCGGTTTTCAGAATCGGAAAATCGAAAGGGGCGATTATTGAGGTTCGTGTAATGTCATTGATTTTATAATTGATCACACTGTAATGGCTTTTAGGAAAAAATAAGGCTAAGACCACGATGATCAGGATGTAGATTAAGATTACGCCCGTGCGTTGTCGCTTCGTTCGAAAGGGGCCGTGTAATTTGCCCGTTAATTTAGTTGAGTTTGAGGCCGCCACGATTTATGTCCTTAAAATAGAGTTTAAAACTACCAGCGGAGTGCGGCTGACGCCCAGGTAAATCCCGAACCAAAGGCGGCCAGGATAATATAGTCGCCTTTTTTGAATCTACCTTCCTGTAAAGCGTCATACATCGCCAGCGGTATTGAAGCCGCAGTCGTGTTGCCATATTTGTGGATGTTGCTGTAGACCTGCTCCATAGTAATTTCCAGGCGCTGGGCGATCGCTTCGGTAATGCGCAGATTAGCCTGGTGCGGAATGATCAGGGCCACGTCGCTTTTCTTCAGATTATTGGCTTCCAGCGCTATATTAACCACTTCGGGAAATTTAGTAACGGCGTGTTTAAAAACCTGCCGGCCGTTCATGTGCGGATATTGCTTTCCTTCATCCAGCATCTCATGGGAAAGGCGTGGATTTTGAGAACCGTCCGGGGCTTCGACCCAGAGCTCATTAGCGAAGCGACCATCGCCGTACAGGTGAGTGGAAAGAATGGCGCTTTCATCCATTGAGCGGGTAATGACCGCCGCGCCGGCTCCGTCGCCAAACAGGACGGCTATATCGCGTCCGGCAGTTGTCAAATTCAATCCGACGGACTGGACTTCAACGCCGATGAGGAGGATGTTTTTATATTGTCCGGTTTTGATATAAGCATCGGCAATCGAAAGTCCGTACACGAAACCACAACATTGCACCCGGATGTCGAGAGTCGGTATACCTGGCAATTCCAATAATGCCTGCAAATAACTGCTGGTGCCCGGCGTAAGATGTTCCGGAGTGGTCGTTGCAACGATAATTAGGTCGATATCGTTTTTAGTCAAGCCGGCATTGGCGATGGCTTCCAATCCCGCCGGTAAAGCCAGCTGGCTGGCTCCGCAGGGTGGCGTCACAAAACGCCGTTCGTGAATGCCAGTTCGTTCGACGATCCACTCATCACTGGTATCCATAAATTTCTCCAGGTCGGCATTGGTGACGATATTTTCAGGAACACTCTTTCCAATTCCGGCAATTCTACTTTTGTACATCGTTATACATTCTCCTGTAATTTTCAGTACTAGTTGGAATATACGATATCTTTGATATTAAGTTGAATTTCTTTATAACCGTTCCACTCGTTTTCGTCAATTACAAAAGCCAGGTCGAGTGGCCGGTTGCTGATCAGCATTTCGTAATAGCAACCCATTTTCCAGCCAATGGCACTCAGTACTGAGCGGTTCTGCGCGGCTTTGAATTTCAAATGATTTTCGCCGATGATGCGCGGCATTCCGGATATGTTGACATTGCGGGAAAAAAACACCGGTCTCATATTGCCTGGACCATAAGGCGCCATTTTATGGAGAAAAGAAAGGGTTTGCTGATTAATATCTTTAAAATCAATCTCACTATCGATATGCAGGCCTAGATTCAGCATCTGTTCGTTGATTTGTTCGTTGGCGATTTTTTTCAAGCGTCGGGTGAATTCCGGCAGGGACTCGATCAGGATTGTCAATCCGGCGGCCATTTTATGTCCGCCAAAATTTTCCAGCAGATCGGCGCAGGTGTTAAAGGCATTGTATAAATCGAAACCCGGGATACTGCGCGCCGAGCCTTTGCCGATTCCGTTCTGGAATGAGATCATGACCACCGGTCGGTTGTACAATTCCTTAAGTTTGGAGGCAACGATGCCAATGACGCCATGATGCCAGTTGGTATTACTCAGGATCAGAATTTTATCGGCATCCAGATCGTGGGTAGCATTGAGTTGCAGTATGGCGCTGTCGATGGTCTCGCGCTCGATGCTCTGTCGATTGCGATTTTCCTGCTCGAGAAGGTTAGCTAATTCCAGGGCTTCATCACGGTTGAAAGAGGTCAGCAAATGCACGGCGCGGGAAGCTTCGCCGAGCCGTCCGGCGGCGTTCAGACGCGGCGCCAGGCCGAAGACGATATTGACCACGTTCATGGTTTTGTTATCGAAGCCGGAGGTTTTAAGTAAAGCTTGCAAACCGACTTTCTGGGAACTATTGAGATATTCCAGACCGCGGGCGACCAAGATCCGGTTTTCGCCGAGAATCGGCACAATATCAGCGGCGGTGCCGATTGCGACCAGATCGAGATGGCGGAAGAGATTGGCGATCGGAAGATTGTTAGCAATATGAAAACCCTGCAGGAGTTTGAAGGCGACCCCGGCCCCGCACAGCTCTTTGAACGGGTAATTATCATCTTCGCGCTTCGGATCGAGAATAGCTTGCGCCGCCGGCAGTTTTTCGCCCGGTTCGTGGTGATCGGTAACGACCACATCAATCTTGTTGGAAGAGGCATAATCGATCGTATCAAAGGCGCTGATTCCGCAATCACAAGTAATAATCAAAGTCGCGCCGATCTCCATTGCGTAGTCGATTCCGAGTCGCGAAAGACCATATCCTTCGCGTTCCCGATCCGGAATATAAAAAGCGGTGTCGAGTCCGATTTCACGAAAAGCCAGACAAAGCAGAGAGGTTGCCGTAGTGCCATCGACATCGTAATCGCCGAAAACCAGGACCTTTTCGCGCCGCAACATTGCCTGCCCGAGCCGTTCGACGGCTTTGGTCATATCGGCCATTAAGAAGGGATCGTGAGTATCTTGGGTGGAGGGGCTGAAGAATTTTTCGATTGCGGCTTTGTCTGATAGCCCGCGATTTAATAAGACCCGTGCAATGGCTGGAGGAATCTGCAGTTCTTGAGTCAGTTTCTGGACGGCAGTCGGATCCGAAACGCTGATATGCCAATTCTGTTTCATACAATATAAACTCTGAAGTTGGTCTGTAAGCCGAATTCTGTATCCCGATTAATCGGGACGACAGCCATTTATCTATCCGCGACCTCTCAGTCGGGATTAAGCGAGCTACCCGGGAATCAAACGGAACGGGCAATTCCTTTTCCCTGCTTGCTCTTGCTCCGGGTGGGGTTTGCCTGGCTCCCGACTTTGCAGTCGGGACGGTGCGCTCTTACTTTAATCCAGCTTTCTTGCCGGACGCACCTTTTCACCCTTGGCCTTTTGCCGCTTAAGCGGAAGAGGTCGGTATCTTTTCTGTGGCACTTTCCTTCGCTCCGGCTAACCGGAACGATCCCGGATTACGGGACACCCTGCCCTGCGGAGTTCGGACTTTCCTCCCCAACTAAATCGGGGCGGCTGTCCGACCAACTTCAGAAGAGTTCCTCTTCATAATTTGATCGAATTTCACTGCTTTGCACGTCCCAGTAAAGAATGCGGCCGCAAAATTCACAGCGATTGATTCGATCACCATTTCGAATTTCAACGATCTTTTGCGGCGGCACTATTTTCGAACAACCGCCACAAGAAACCTGCATGGGAATATATTCAACATTTCCCTTTTTATCTACTTTTTCTTCAAAAATCTGCAGAATTGGGACAATCGCGATACCATTTTTAGCCTTGGCGATGCGTTCGTATTCCCGCATATAACGAATCGGAATTAAATCCACGATACTATTGCGTTGTTCCATTAAAGCCGCCTGAGCGTCTTTAGTGGTTATATCGGTTTTATCCAGAACGGACTGTTTTTTGTCCCTTTCCTGGATTTTTTCCTCAAGTGTGAGACTTTTCCCTTTGATCGATACTTTCAGCTGATCGGACTCATCGGTTAATTTCAGGATGTTATATTCGGCACTGTCGATTTCCTGTTTCAGAGTGTCGATCTCCGAGGTCAGGGCGTCATATTCTTTATTGGATGTAACCAGATAAAGTTGATCCTGATAGCGGTTCAAGCGAATTTTATCATCCGCGATTTTGGCTTCCAGGTTTTTTATTTCTAGTAAAATTTCTTTTTCGCGTTTGCGCTCGTTATCTAACTCCTTCGTTAAGGTATTAATATGGTTTTGGAGATTTTCGACAACCTGGGGTAGATCGCCCTTCAGGTTGTTAATTTCAAGCAGTTTAATATCAATTTTCTGAACATCTACTAATCTCTCAAGGTCTTTAAACATTTAGCCTCCAATTTCTTTAAATAAAAAAAAAGCACCGTTAACGGTGCAATTTATATGGTAAAATATTTTGTATCGGACAACTGATTCTTTCAAAACCCAACCTATCACGTGGGCGATATCCGACTTGAACGGATGGCCTTCCCGATGTGAACGGGACGCTCTGACCAACTGAGCTAATCGCCCAGTTAAATTAACCGGACTTTTAAAAAAGCAACGAAATTTATCGGTTCTGAGGGATTATTACAACAGGTTTGAAAGAAAAAATTGAAAAAAATAAGTTTTATTTATCGACCGGAGTTAGCCGAAAACCGAATAATAGCAAGCGGGAAAAAAATTAGCCAGGTCAATAGTCCGATAAAAAATGGCTGAATATTCAATATAAAAATCGGCTCAGCTAACGTCCCATTTTTCGCGCCGATCAAGAACCAGATTAAGGTGGCGAGAAATGATAGCAACATACCGGCGAAAATCACATTCGGTCTGAATTTGTACTTCGTGAAATTACAAATCACGGGGATCAATAAACCCGGGATGAACAGGGTGCCAAGGGTGTACCAGATTTTAATTACCGAAGGGAGAAAAAGGATAACCAGGGTCGAAATTATCAGGGTAACCAGAAAACCAATCCGGGTATTGCGGTTGACCGCACTGTCAGGTTTGATGCGCCAGATCAGGTCGCGACCAAAAGTCGTGGCCGAAAGCAAGGAAATCGAATCCAGGGTTGACATGATCGTAGCCAGCATTCCGATAAAGAACAGACCCCGCCAAAAACCGCCCAGGGTGATTTCACCCAATTTAGGAAAAGCCATCAACGGGCTTATATCCGGAAAAAGGGCGCGGGCGTAAAGACCGGAAATCGTCGTCAGCATATCGAACACGATCCAGAACAATACCGAGATCAACACTCCCCGTCTGGCAACCTGCGGAGTGCGAGCCGCATAACAGCGTTGATAAAAGCCGGGATCGACGAAAGTCCAAAAGGCGATGAAAAACCATACCAATATGTATTGCCAATTCGCTCCGCCGCTAAGATGCAGATGATTGGTCGGTAGGTTATTTTGTAAAAATTCGAATCCGCCGTAGCGGATTATCAATTGAATAACAAGTACGATAAATCCTAAAAACATCAGCAAAAACTGGGCAATATCGGTAATGACTATCGCGCGCAGTCCTCCAAAGTATGCATACAGAATTGAAAAAAAGACCCCGATCAAAAAAGCCCACCAAAATGGGATCCCGAAGATCGTACTGACCAGCAAACCTACCATCAGCAGATGCGGCGCCGGACTGGTTAAAAAGAAAATGAAAAAACTCCCCAAGAAACCGGCGGGTTTCCCAAAACGTTGGTAAATCTGATCGGGAATGGTATAAAGACCACTGCGTTGGATGCGGGGCGCCAGGAATACACCGAACAGGATTGCGAACAAGTAATAGGGCAAGCCCTGGGTGACCCAGTTCAGCACTCCATAACGGTAAGTAAATTCACCGACGCCGAGAATGCCCCCATACCAGGTTGCCACCAAAGTCGCCACAAAAGCCGGTAATGACAGCCGCCGTCCGGCTAGCAGATAGCCGTCAATATCCGAGCGATAGCGCTGGGAATTTTTTAATCCGAGTAGTAAAATCCCGATCAAATAAATTCCGATGAGGATGAGATCGATCGGAGCGAGGTGGAGAGGAGTCATACCTGGCTATGATTTTTAACTACCAGAAGATTACCGTTGGTAAATTTTATTTCGCATCTGCGTCCGGTGGCGATATTGCTTAAACCGTGCGAACCGCTTCCCAGTCTTTCGTCATTCATAGGGAATTTTAATCCTTCAGTGGTAAGATGGATCGCCTGTGGAAAACCAAACAGCGAAACCGCCTGACCTTTTTCAGTCTCGATTAGCCAGTGCCCTTTTTTTAAGGGAAATATTTCAGCCAGTTCGGTGTAAATCAGGAATTGTGCTCTTGGCAGGTATTTGCGGGTGATTTGCAGAGTGGCGATGGTTTGATCGTCACGTTGTCCGGTGAATCCAGCCAGGATAAATTGTTGCCAGCCGCGCCGCAGAAGATA
>JALOAB010000055.1 GCA_023229045.1 Fidelibacterota bacterium | reverse complement strand
TGCGGTGTCAAACCGCCGCGTGGCGGGTCGACTACAATAATATCCGGATTTGGCAACTCTTTAAGTGAGTCGGACTGGTTCAGATCTTTTTCAAGGTTCGCAACCCGGAAGATTGCATTATCGATGGCGTTCAGGCGAGCGTTTTCCTGCGCATCGGAAACGGCATCTGCAACGATTTCCAGACCGATTACTTGGCGGCAATCGCGCGCCAGGTAGAGGCCAATGCTTCCGGTGCCGCAAAATAAATCCCAGATGATCTGATGACCAAGCGGTTGGACAAATTGACGCACGATTTCATAAAGCTTAGCCGCCATCCGGGTATTGGTCTGGAAAAAGGACGCCGGTGAGATTTTAAAAGTCAGATCGCCAATCTGTTCATTAATAAATAACTCTCCGGTCAGCTGGTGGATAGCCTCGCCGGTCGTCTTGCCGCTGACATTTTGAGTAACGGTATTAACGATTGATCTGACATTTGGTATTTCTTTAATTAAAGTATCAGTCAGAGGTTTTAGAATCTGAAGCATATTTCTGGATGTCACGAAATTTATCATAATCTGGTCGGTCAAAATGCCCTTGCGCAGGACGAGATGCCGCAAATCGCCGGTATGTTTGTTTAAATTATACGGTATGAGCTGATTGCGAAGCGCAAAATCGCGAACCAGCGGAATGATTTTAGCGGTCTCCGCAGGCGCAATCAGACAATCGTCAATATCGATAGCTTTATAATAATTATCCGGGATACGTAAACCCAGAGCAAAATCTATAGGCCGACTAATATCGTCGTCTTTTAATAGCCAGCGCTTGTCGGAAAAGGCAAATTCCATTTTATTGCGATAACGAAATATTTCGTCAGATGGAATGATTGGGTTGATTGGAACATCGCTAAAACCGCCGAGATGTCGATACAATTCGTCGATCTGTCGTTCAAGATATTTAGTCTGTTGTGCGTGAGGCAGGTTTTGAAAACGGCATCCACCACAGTTACGAAAATAGGGACAGGGCGCCGCAATTTCCAGCGGGCTTTTTTCGAGGATGTCCACGATGCGCGCTTCGGCGTAATTTTGCTTGACCTTCTTAATTTTAGCTTTTACGCGTTCACCCGGCGTACCGCAACGCGCAAAAAAGATGATAAAATCATCGACCCGGGCGAGTCCCTGGCCGCCAAAAGCCAGGTCGTCAATAGTCAGTTCAATTTCCTGATTGCGTTTGAAGGAAGCCGTCAAACAGAAAAAATCCTTTGCTTCATTTGGATGCCGAAAAGTCGATGGTTACTTCGTCGATCTGGGAAGGGTCCATGTGTTTTTCAGCATATTCAAGATAGATTTTTTCCTTGATGAAAATTTGAAATAGTTCCGGATCAATATGTCGGTCGCGCGCCATAAAGTTCATGATTTTCATAGCCTCGGAAAGCGTTTTACCTTTTTTATAAGGGCGATCGCGGGCGGTCAGGGCTTCGAAAATATCCGCCAGCGCCATGATTTTGGCTTGCACCGATAGTTGCTCGTCCGTTAAATGATTGGGATAGCCGGTGCCGTCCAGTTTTTCGTGGTGACCTCCGGCAAATTCCGGCACCCGGCGCAGTTTTTTCGGATAGGGCAATTTTTCCAGCATTTTGATCGTCACGACTACATGATTATTAATGACCTGGCGCTCAGCATCGCTCAACGTACCGCGCGGGATACACAGGTTTTCGACTTCCTCGGTGGTCAATAACCGTTGTTTTTGACCGTCGATCTCGATTTCGGTATTACCTATCTGGCGAATGTGTTCCTGTTTATCAGGAGCCATAAACTCGCCGCCGATATTTGCCGTCTGAATGAAATTGAACTCATCCCGCAGGCTTTTAATACTCTGGGCATAATCTGCTAAAAAACTGTCTGTCTGCTCAATCGCGCCATTGTGAGGCGAGGAATATTTTTCGAGTAGTTTGATTTTAATATCGCGTTTGAGGATTTCGAATCTCGCCTGGACGGTATTAAGACGATCGTAGATGGTTTCCAGTTTGGTCGATTTATCAACGACATATTCCGGAGTGGTTATTTTGCCAATGTCATGCATCCAGGCCGCGATCCGCAATTCCTTTAAATTATCCTCGTCCATGAAGAAATCGGCATATTTGCCATAATTGATTTCATTGACTTTTTGGGCGATTTGCATGGTTAGTTCGGCGACGCGTTCGATATGACCGCCCGTATAAGGTGATTTTTCGTCAATAGCGGAGGCGATGACCTGAATGAAGGATTCGAACAAATTTTCCAGGTCATGGATCAGGCGGGTATTGGTAATCGCCACCGCGGCTTGCGACGCCAGTGAAATTATCAGCCGCTGGTCGGTGGCTGAGAAGGGGGTGACCTCACCTGTGACTGGATCCTGGGCGTTGAGAATTTGCAGAACGCCGATGATTTCATCCTCATGATTGCGCATCGGGACGACCAGCATGGATTTCGAGCGATAGCCGGTTTTCTTATCGAAAGCCCGCGTCCCGGTAAAGTCGAATCCCGCGACATCGTAGACATCGGGAATATTAACGATTTCACCAGTCAGTCCGACGTGAGCTGAAACCATCGCATGATTGGGTTGACCATCCGGCAGATAAAGCTTTACCGGATACCAATTGATCGGATTGCCGGAAGTGCCACCCATTTTGATATTGAGCGAACCGGTCTGCACGATCTCAAAATTGAGCGATTTGCCGTCGTCATTCATCATATAGAGTGTGCCGCCGTCGGCGTTGGTGAAACGGCGGGCTTCATCCAGAATCATCTGCAGAAGAATCGGGAGATTGTGTTCGGCAGAAAGGGCGGCGCCGATCTTGGAAAGGTTATCGATTTTATTACATAAATCCGCAATATAATGCTGGATCGTCGGTGTGGCGCCGTTGATTTCAGCCTTTAGCGTCGGATCGTCCTCAAATTCACAAGATGCCTTAGGGGTTTTATCCCCGGCCGGTACATTTATCATTATTAATCCTCGGTATGTTTTATTTCAGATAGCGTTTTATCAAATATCTTAGAGTGATTTCCTGCTTTTCAGTGACAAGTTTTAGGATAATAAGAGATCCGACTATGATCAATAGTACTGCCGCAAATCGCCCGCTCGGAGAACCAAATGTCAACAAATTGTTTATTTGAATGACGAGGAAATATCCGATGGCAGTATAAAGATAAGCCGGGGGATTCGGACTGATGAAATATTTTAAGCAGAAGAAAAGCCAGATTAAAGGTAAAATAAATTGTAAATAAACAGTCAGGTAGGTGGATAAAGCCAGATAATTGTCCGGCAGAAAAATTGCAGTTATAACGATCAGCGTCAGGATTCGCAGAAAGTCATTCTTAATCAGATTTTTAAGCATAAACGCGGCAAGAGCAACAATGCCGGTGATCAGAACAGACTTGAAAATTATAATCTGAACGGCATCAAAGAATGGAAAAGCTGACTCCTCCAATCCGGAAATTGTAAAGTACCGGGCAAGAAGCGCGGGATTGATCTGGTTTATGACAATATTGGTAAGGCGGCTAATGGCTAAAAGTCCGCTGATAATCATAACGGACGCGATCAGGGCGTCGCGGGTATATTGCGGTCGAACCGTTCTTCGCAGGGCTTGAGCGGTGTCCGGATGCAAAAACCCGATGGCGGAAAGTACCAGCGCGCTTATTAAACCGATCGCCAGGGCTTTCAGAATGTTAAGTAAAATCCACAGAAAATTCCAGTTGGTTAGCGACCAGCTGGTGTCATAGCCAAGCAATGCCCCGGAATGATTTGGACCGCTCACAACCAGGGTTAAAATGGTAATCAGCGCGGCGATCTTGACAATCAGACGCCAGCCACTGAAAGCGGTCTGACGTTTTTTGAACAGACAGAGAACCACCCAAAAGATCAGTATGATAAGTAAACCGATCTGTAATCCGGTCATGACCGATTGGATAGTCGTGTGGCGTGTTTGAATCAGCAACCAATCCTCGGGAATTTTATAATCAGTCGCAAAAGATGCGATTTCACCGCCTTTAACAGCGACTTTCAAACGCAGGCGAGCTTCTGCAATACTGGCGGGATGCTCCGGGCGGGATTCCCAGATGAAATTATAATCGGTGCGATTGGGCAAAACTTGCGAGTTGGACTCAACCAGTGTAAAATCCGCTATATTGATCTTTCGAAGGGTTAGAAATTCTTCGGCAATTTTTTGAGCGCCTGACTTCGGCAGATTAGCGCCAGCCGCGGTTTCATCCAAAATGTGGTCAAAAGCAACCACCGTGTTACTCATAGGATTAATAAAAATGCGATACTCTTCACGTTGATTAGCCTGGAAAAAGCGCACTTCCCAGGCGATCAGGTCAGGCAGATATTGCGCCATAGTCGTATTGAGTTGTCGAAGCGAAGAATGCTCGATAACATACTGTCCCATTAAGGGATCGTAGTTATGATTTATTCCCAGAGCCATCTTATAATCTTCCGGACTAACGCCTTGCTGTGAGAGATATTCAGCCGCAGTGCGCTTGATTTCATTTTTCGGAATCGGGTAATTATAAAATTCACCCACACGCTGGGAAGGAATTAGTAAAACCAGACAAAATATCGCGCTTATAATTAACCCGATCCGGACTTTGCGCGGTGAGTAACTCACATAGGCCGCCGATTCCGGAGCTGTCGGTATTTCAACAGCGGGGATCGCCTCAGGCTCTGTTACAGCCAGCGGCTCATTGTTAAGTAAGCCTGAAGAATTCGCAAACCGACGGGTTCGCAGGTAACTAATAAGGTTGTAGAGAATCGGCAAGAGAATCAGACCGGCGGCCAAACAAGCCGTAACGATTAAATACGGCTGACCGGTTTTGACCAGAAAAACGGCGGTATAGATGGCATCGACTGTGTAATGCCAGACCAGCACGGTCAAAATTCCAAAGCGCATAAAAATCATCCCGATGAAAATAGCGAACAGGCTGACCTCAGCGCCCCGAATCCAAAACGGCTGGTTCGGATAATTGGCATGCGCAAATCCCCAGATCAGCGCCGGAACCAGAATGGCAAGCGGTTTCGAACGAAAAATCTTCCCGATAAATGGGATGGCAAACAAACGGAATGAGAATTCTTCAGTCACCGCCGGAATAAATCCAATTAGCAAGACGAAAATCCAGGGGAAGTAGGTATTCAGGACATTCGAGTAAGTTACTTCAGTCGGAGCCCAGGCGCCGAAACGATTAGCAACCACATAAAAACAGGTCTGATAAGCAATAAATACCACCGCCAAAACCAAACCGGCAATTGACTTGGTCAGAAAGGATTTAGTCCGCAGACCCGCCGGGCTGAAAACCTTGGCCAGCGCGAAGTGATCGGGATGTGCCCGGCGGTAGAGCGCCTCGCCCGCTCCGGCAACTATTGCAACCAGCAGTCCGTAAAGCAGGGCGACCAGAAAAGTCTGGATAACATAATTGCCGTAATAATTGCCGAGCGACTGGTTAGTGTCGAAAGCATATATTTGAATTGGCAACTCATTAAGCTGACTGGCGATTTGCAGTATAATCGTTATTATTCCGAACCACATGGCGGTCTTGATATGAACATTTCGGCGATTCAACTGAATGATAAAAACAATTAATGCGGCCACAAGAAGCAGAAAGAAGAAAAGATCGGCCGTTAAGGCGGTCGTTGAGTTAAGTGATCGCATGTTTCTATAATTGCGCAACCATTGCTCGGGTAATTTCCAGTATTCGCGATATTTACCGATTTTATCGCCCTGAACTCCAATCTCGAGCCGGTAGGTCGCATTGAAAATCTCGACGCCTTTCTTTTTATAGGTGAAGTAATAATCGGTGCGATTGGGCTTGATATCGGTTTTTTCTTCAAGAAACTCCCATTCGTCGGAAGTCGCCTGCATCGCCGTGATTAAAAATTCCTGGCATATTTGCCGGGCGGCTTCTAGCGAAATGCTGGCCGCGGCGGCTTCCTCCGGAAGGATATGTTCGAAATCAGTGATTTTTCCATCCAGTGTCAAACTGACCTTAAATTCCTCACGTGAAAGTGGTCGAAACCAGCGATTTGACCAACGCCAGATGGGGAAATCTTCGCTTAGCAACTGGCCGGCTTCCGCCGGATCAACCTCTTTTTCGATGAAAATTTTAGATATTTCATCATAGTTGAAAATCACAGCATGGCGATAGCAGTTCAGATCGATATTTTGGCGACTGAGGAATTTTTCGGCCAATATCCGCGATTCAGCGCGGTTTACATTGAATTTCAAGTCATAAGCCGGGAAGGCTTTACGGTAATTTTGATTTAAATAGAGAATGGAAATCAGCAATAGGGCTCCGCATATTGCCAGCAGATTCCAATCTTTCCGGGTCAGTTTATGGTCATTCATACAAATACTGCAAAAAACCTACCTTAAAATAAGTCTATTTTAAATAAAACAAAAGACTCCGTTTGACAACGGAGTCTTTTTAAAACCGGTAAAAGCAGGGATACTGCTTCGTTTTACTTTCTGCCGCGAGCCATTTTGGCGCGGGATACGTCTCCATTCTTATCAATGAAGTAGAGGTATCCCTCTTGTCTTTTTACGCCGCATTTCTGAATAACCTGTGCGCCGCCGCCCTTATTTCCGCCGCGGGCCATTTTTGAACGAGCTACATTACCTGCTTTGTCGAGGTAGTAAAGGTAGCCTTTTTCCTTTTTTACGCCACATTTAACGACTTTTTCTGCCATTGTAATTTCCTCCTAAAGTTAGTTAAATACATTTTATGGGTAAATGTTAAGAGACAAAAGTTAAAATGTCAAGAAAATCTTCCGTCGGAAAGCGAAATAATTGTCGATATTTAATAAAAAATGCTTAAAAAAGGGCTTCAATGACTGTTTTTAATGATTCTTTCGGTTTCCAAGGCAATCACCAACTCTTCGTTGGTCGGGATTACCATGACCTTGATTTTTGATTCGGAGTGGCTTATAAGGCTTTCCACGCTCCGGATACATTTATTGCGTTCGGGATCCAGCCGAATGCCCAGATTATCGAGGTTGGAAAGTGATTTTTCCCGCACCAGGGTCGAATTTTCGCCAATTCCGCCGGTAAATACAATCAAGTCGGCGCCGTTCATTACCCCGATGTAGGCTGAAATGTATTTTTTTACGCGGTAACAGAAAACATCCAGAGCTAATTGTGCGCGCTGATGGCCGGAGGCGGCGGCGCTTTCGATTTCGCGCATGTCACTGGAAAGTCCGGATAGACCTTTCATTCCGCATTGCTTATTGAAAAAGGCGTTAGCCTGATCGACCGAGAAGTTTTCGCGGTCGGCGATCGTAAAGATCAAGCCGGGATCAATATCGCCACAGCGCGTTCCCATAACCAGACCTTCCAACGGGGTAAAACCCATTGAAGTATCGACCGAGATTCCGCCTTGAACGGCGGTAATACTGCTCCCGTTACCGAGATGACAGGTAATTATTTTCAGTTCTTCGAGCGGAGTTCCAACGATTTCAGCCGCCCGATTGGCAACGTAATAATGGGAAGTACCATGGAATCCGTAGCGACGGATACCATATTTTTCATAATAGCTATACGGAATGCCGTAAGTGTAAGCATAGTCCGGCATGTTGACATGGAAGGTAGTGTCGAACACTCCCACATTCGGCGTGGCCGATAATCGATTCAGACTGGCTTCGATGCCTTTAATGTTGGGCGGATTATGCAGGGGAGCGAATTCGATGCATTCATATAATTTGTTGCGGACCGCCTCATTAATCAGAACCGATTGTTTGAAAGCGGCGCCCGCGTGCACTAAGCGATGACCGACCGCCTCGATTTCAGACAGGTTTTTTGCGACGCCGTGTTTTTGGTCAACCAGAATATCCAGAATACAATTTATGGCGGTCTGGTGATCGACGATACTATCGGTTATAACAACCTGATGACCATCATGACGCTTATGCGTTAGACTGGTGCCACTTATGCCAATCCGGTCCACCAATCCCTTACAGAGCACGGTTCGCGTACTGGTATCGATAAATTGGTATTTAACCGACGAACTGCCTGAATTCAGCGTCAGTACTTTCATGCTTTATTTTTTCCATTCTTTTAAATTAAAATTTGTCAGCAGGTTGTGGATAAAAATGTTGGTTGAACCACTTACTTTCACAATTTATGGCGAATATTAGTGATTCTTCCTCTATTTTCAAACTACTTTTCGAGAAAGAAATCCATCTTTTTATTTTAAAAACGGGGTTTGTGATAAAGCGCAAAATATCCTTTCCGATAACAGGGCGATTAATTATACAGTGGCTAAATCAAGTAGCTGGGCGTTTGATTGGTACTACATTTAGTTGTCAGGCGCTTTTCAGCTTTCAATTCAAATTTTAACTAATTCTTTAAATGGATCGTATAAATTACATTATTTCAAAAAGATTAAATACTTCGCAGAAATTGGTTAATATACTTTTTTGCTTGATTTTTTCTCGGGACGCAAATATATTCCCGATAAATGATAAGACATTTTAATTAATGAAATATCTGGGTAACAAAGATGAAGTCTAAGATTAATTTCGTTTTTGTGGTGTGCATAGCGATTTTAGGGATTGCGAGCACCTCATCGGCTCAACCACGGGAGCCGGAAATTTTCCCGTTTAAGCAGAGTAATACGGTTTTGATTAAAATTGCCGGTGGATTAAACTGCGATAATGATGAGGATCTGGATGTAATTGGCATTGCCGGCTTGGTGGATAGACACGGTCAGTTGATACCGCGTAGCACCTACCTGGTTCATCTGGAAGAATCGGCCGCAGGCGATTTTACGATTCGATGGAGATACGATCTGCCTCAAGATATTAAAGGTGATTTTACCGATGTGGCGATAACCGGCTGGAATGGCGAAAGAGGGCCGGTTATAAATGCCGTGTTAAATATTTCCGAGACTGGCGCAGATTCAAGACCGGGCTGGCTATTATTATTTGAATATTCTGAAGGTTTCGGGCCAAAGCCGACTGCGCAAATGAGTCAGGATGCGGTTTTTACTATCAGGCCACGCCCGCACTATTTGAGTGTCGGCGACGTCGATGACGACGGTATCAAAGACTTGATTATTTCTTCGGCTGGTCCCAGCCGGAATGTTAGTATCATTACCCAGGCCGGGGATGCCGAGTCGCCAACCCTAAGAATCCTGAATTACTCCAGTGATTTGCGGGTTCTATTGGGACTGCAACCTTTTCGAGCCTTGGCGGCCAATGTGGATGCCGCGGCTGGTGAAGAAATCGTAATTTTTGGCGGTCGACAGGATCTGGAGGTAGAAATTTATCGCTCAGACCTGAAAACTCCGCTTTACACCCATGTTTTTTCCGGGATGAAACGCAGTGACTTTGATTTGTCGCAAATTGCGTTTGGTGATCTGGATGGCGATGGCTTTGCCGAGTTTGTTATTCCCTTGCTAAACGGCGGAGTCCAAATCTTATGGAAAGATGGTCAAAGTCTGAAATCAGCGCTTTTAATCCCCCGGGATATTAAAATTTCCGCGATTACTATAGCCGATATTAACGGTAATAATCTGGCTGATATTCTATACACCCAAACCAACAGCGCCGATATTTATCGCCATGAATTCAGTATGAGTGGAAATTTATCCGACCTGAAATCCTATGTTTCCCGTCTCTATTCGAATCCGGTTTTAAACAACATAAAATATTTATCGATCGCGCCGGTGGTTTCCTATACAGGAAAAGCAACCGGCGCGCTCGTTGCTCCCTTCCTCCATCAGAATTTTCAACAGCATGGCTTATGTTATTGGTCGCTCGAAGCGACGGGGCCATTAGCTGAAGAGAGTCTGGTTGATACAGTATTGGGTGCGGTTGACGCCATGCTCGCCAGGCAAGATGTCGAAAAGGGAGGCGAACCTTCCTTGTCGGAGGCGGAATGGCTGATACAACAATTAGGCGAGCTGGAGGGCGAGGAAGTTGAACTGTCTCCTCTGCCGGAAGGCGAAGCGGCTCTTGCCGGTGCCAGGCGTAAAATCTATCAACCGGATGTTCTGGTGCACCCCGGAGAATTGATGCGCTACACTTTGGATATACCCGGTTTGAGTCTCGATGATACTAAAAACCTGAGTGTTAATGTTGAAACTCCTCCCGGGATGAAATTTGACCTGGCAAATAAACTTTTTACCTGGGTTCCAACCGACTCCCAGCTCGGTTTGCATAAAATATCCGCGCTGATTTCATGGACAGGTAAACGCGAATTACGTTCTTTTACTGTCTATGTTAATCATATCCCAAAGATCACCTCATCCATTCCTGACCGCGATATTATTCAGATTGGCGAAACTTTTCGCCTCCAGCTCGAGGTGCATGATGAGAATCCTGACGCTGTTATTTCATATAAATTAATTGACTACCCGGCTGGTGCCAATGTAGATCAGGATGGTGAGATTCTCTGGAAGCCCTCCTTTGAACAGGCTGACTGGTATGATTTTATAGTTGAAGTCAGCGATGGCTATGATACCGATCGGCTGGATTTTGCACTTTTTGTCAATCATCCGGTAAGTATCCAATCCACAGCTCCTAACCTGACCGCTATCGGCAAAAAATACACCTATCAGCCGGTTATCAGTGATAATAACAAGGGCGCCTACCTGAGCTATTATACTCTGTCGCCGCGGATCGAAAACTGGCAACAGACCGGTATCCTCGAGACCCGAATTCTGGACAATGCTGTTCGCAAAAATACTGCAAAATA